>CAYMBT010000001.1:0-34481 GCA_964388755.1 uncultured Pseudobdellovibrionaceae bacterium
ATCAGTTTTTTATCAGGTCCTTCGACTAAAACACGAACTAAGTTTTCAGTTCCTGAATAACGAACTAGCAAACGACCCTTGCCTTTAAGTTCTTTTTCGATGGAATTTTTAAGCTCGGTGTAACCCGGAATTTCGCTCAACTCTTTTTTACCTTTGATTTTTGTATTAATTAAAATCTGTGGCACATCTGTCATCACGTCATTAAGTTCAGAGAGTTTTTTGCCAGAGGCCTTCATCACTGCAAGAACATTCAGTGCAGCAACACAGCCATCACCTGTTGTTGAGTGCTCAAGAAAGATAATATGTCCTGACTGCTCGCCGCCCAGGGTGTAGCCGTACTTTCTCATTTCATCGACGACATATTTGTCACCAACATCGGTACGCACCACTTGGATGCCATTTTCATTCATCAATTGATCAAGACCAAAGTTACTCATATGAGTGGCCACAATTGTGTTTTTTGGAAGCCGGCCTTGCTCTTTGAGATGAAGGGCAGCAATAGCAAGAATATGATCGCCATTGACCACTCGCCCATTTTCATCGGCCATAATCACACGATCGGCATCACCATCAAGACTCACACCCACATCCGCGCGATACTTCACTACAGCTTCGGTCATCCGTTTTGGATAAAGGGCTCCTGATTTATCGTTCACGTTAAAGCCATTGGGATCGTCACCAAAGGTGATCACTTCAGCACCAAGCTCTTCAAAAACAGCGGGTGCCACTTTGTATGAGGCTCCATTGGCGCAATCAAGAACCACTCGCATTCCCTCTAAGGTGTATTGCAGCGGAAAGGTGTTTTTTATATCAACGATGTAGCGACCAGCGGCATCTTCGATGCGCTTGGTGCGACCAATGAGAGCTCCATCGGCTAAAAATCCGTCCATGTCGGTATCCAGCACAAGCTTTTCAATTTGATCTTCAAGATCAGAGGATATTTTAAAACCGTTTGAACCAAAAATTTTAATTCCGTTATCATGATAGGGATTGTGGGATGCTGAAATAATAATGCCGGCATCCGCACGCATATTGCGCGCTAAAAAACCAATACCAGGAGTTGGCAAAGGACCCACCAACTGAACATGAATACCCATTGAATTCAGCCCACTGGTGAGAGCTTGTTCGACCATATAACCAGAAAGTCGAGTGTCTTTACCAATAACAACTTTGGGGTGTCGGTTCACTCCGGGGTGTTTACGAATCAGATATCCTAAAGCCTGACCCACACGCATAATAATGTTGGGGGTCATGGGATAGGTGTTAGCGGTGGCGCGAATTCCATCAGTACCAAAGAGTCTTTTTACCATTTTTTTCAGAGTCCTTTAAGGCTTAAGCTTTAAGCAATGACTGGATCACCCATGGTGTCTGTCAATTTTTCTTGGGCTCTTTTTTCCTCTTCTTTGGATTTTTTGTCCATCTCTTCTTTGGCTTGTTTTTGCTCTTCGGCCATAGCTTTATCACGTTCGTTATGACGCTTTCTCATATCTTCCAGATTGCCGCCACCAACAAGCATAGTGACATCATCACCATCAATGGTTTCGAACTCAAGAAGGGCCTTAGAAATATTATGAAGAATCTGAATGTTCTCTTCGAGAATTCTTTTGGCCTTATTATAACCTTCCATAACAATACGGTGAACTTCGTTATCGATCTCTTGGGCTTTAGAATCCGAGTATTCTTTACGATTTTGGGACTGCATGCCTAAAAAGACGGGCCCTTCATTTTTTTCGTAAGCCAGAGGGCCAAGCTTTTCGCTCATCCCCCACTCACAAACCATTTTTCGAGCAATGTCTGTGGCTCGCTCAATATCGTTTCCAGCACCTGTGGTGTAATCTTGAAAGATCAGTTCTTCTGCTACACGTCCGCCAAAAAGCATGGCAATCATGTTTTCAGCATTTTTCTTTGAAAGATTGAGTCGATCTTGCTCGGGTAAAAATTGCGTCAAACCTAATGCCATTCCGCGAGGGATAATGGTCACTTTATGGATGGGATCTGTGCCTTTAAGCATTTTTCCAACCAAGGCATGTCCTGCTTCATGGTAAGCGGTGATTTTTTTATCTTCTTCGCTGATGGCCATGGATTTTCTTTCAGAACCCATAATCACTTTATCTTTAGCAAAATCAAAATCACCCATGGTCACTTTAGAGTGGTTGTTACGAGCTGCATTGAGTGCGGCTTCGTTCACCAAGTTCGCAAGGTCTGCTCCAGAAAAACCCGGAGTACCCCGCGCAATTTTTTTAAGGTCAACATCAGTGGCTGCAGGAACTTTTTTGGTATGAACCAATAGAATTTTTTCGCGACCAATAAGATCAGGTTTATTAACAACAACCCGTCGATCAAAACGACCGGGACGCAGAAGGGCCGGATCAAGAACATCAGGTCTATTGGTGGCAGCAATAATAATAACGCCTTCGTTGCTTTCAAAGCCATCCATTTCAACAAGCATTTGGTTCAGAGTTTGTTCACGTTCATCGTGACCTCCACCCATACCCGCTCCACGATGGCGTCCTACGGCATCGATCTCATCGATAAAAATAAGACAAGGTGCATTTCGTTTACCTTGCTCAAAAAGATCACGCACTCGACTGGCACCAACACCCACAAACATCTCTACGAAATCAGAACCAGAGATTGTAAAGAACGGAACACCGGCTTCGCCAGCCACTGCTCGGGCCAGAAGTGTTTTACCTGTACCCGGAGAGCCCACTAAAAGAACGCCTTTAGGAATTTTACCACCTAGGCGTGTGTACTTTTTGGCGTCCTTTAAAAAATCAACAATTTCTTTAAGCTCTTCTTTGGCTTCGTAAACTCCGGCCACATCTTTAAAGGTCACTTTGTTTTTATTTTCGGTCAAAAGCTTAGCTTTGCTTTTACCAAAAGACATCGCTTTACCACCACCCACTTGAAGCTGGCGCATGACAAAGATAAAAAGACCAAAAATGATCAGTATGGGAAGATAGTTCATCAAAAATACCATCATGAAAGAATTTTGATGGTTGGATTCATACTTGGGTGTAATATTATTTTGCTCAAGAAGGCGCGAGCCTTGCTCGCCGATGTTACCGGTGATCATAAAATCTTTTCCACCAAATTCAGCGACGTACTGCTCTTTAATTGTGCCGTGGATTTCTCCGACATCACCGCCCGTACCAACATCTTTGAATGTGATTGAATCAATTTTTTGTGCTTCAAGAGCCGTTCGAAATTGAGGATAGTCAAAATTAGCAATTTGCGCTTTTTTGGTTTGTTCGTAAGCTTGTACCAAGATCACTATGACCACAATGGCGAGGGCCCAAAAGGCCATAGAACGAGAAGCTTTCATGATTTTTCCTTTACTAAAGACACGAACTGGAGAAAGTCCCCGGGTTACATGGTTCAATTCGCAAAGCTCCATTCGTAAAAAAATGGTCTCTACAGAGCTATTTTAACATCTTATTGGTCTTCGCTCAATTGACCCAGCCTTTGGACGCTCAATCGTCCTGCGTCAACAGTCCAAACTCGCCCGGCCAAACTAAAGGTGTGGTGCTTTTTCTCTGTGTCAAGACGCTTAAAAAGCTCGTTGATATGGGAGAGAGTATAGTTTTTTATTCCCTGACTCTTCATATAATTGGCAATGACCATTTTTCGATCCTCTGCCTCAAAACAATACCACTGACTCAGGATCAAAAAGGGACCTTCAAAACAGGAGGTTATATCCAGTTTTTTTTGATCTTTTCCAAGTATTAGGTCCAGAGACCTGGCCATGGCTTTAATGGATCCTGGATAGGTCATTTCTAAGTCTTTAAGCCACTTTTTTCTCACCCAATTGCGAAAGGGTTTTTGATCTTCGTTACTGGGATCTTCAAGCCAAGAACCTTTACGGCTTAAAAGATAAGCTTTGAGTTCTTCTCGAGAAGTTTTAAGAAGCGGCCTTAAACGTTCTCTGCTCTTTATAGCCATAGCAGGAAGCCCCTGTGGCCCCACACCGCGGATGATTCTCATTAAACGGGTCTCTAATAAATCGTCACTATGATGGGCTAAAACCAACCAATCCATTTTATGATGCCTTAAAAGATCTTTCATAAAATCATAACGAAGCTGACGAAATTCGGCTTCGGATTGGGGCAATTTCAACTGAGTCTGATCTTTTCCGAGAGGGTGATTTTGCGAGAAGTTTTTTAGAAATTTTTTTTGATCTTCACCGTCGTAATTCGAGAAAAACTCAAGACCTTCGCTGACACACTTTTTTTTAATCAGCTCATAGGCGTTAAAGCGATAATCTAAAAGTAGCTGATCATTTGTTGGACCGTGATGAAAATAAACCACACTGAATTGCAATGAAAAATGCTTTTTAAAGTGCAGATAGACTTCTAGAAGCGCCATCGAGTCCATACCACCGCTGACGGCGACTAAATGACGATCATTCAATGTAGTTTTAAGAATTTTTGTGAGGCGAAGAAGTAAGTCCATTATTTTTTTAAGATAAACCCCTTAGGCCTTATCGCTTGAATCTTCCTCGATAACTTCACTTTTCTTTTTTGGGACAAATTCAATATCGGCTTGGATAGAGATCTTATGTTCTCTTAAAATATTTTTGAACTCTTTAACAATATCTACTTTTTGAATCAGCTTAGAAAATTCTGAGCCCACTTTTTGAACCAAATCATCTTTTGATTTTTGCGCCCCTTTAAGAACTTGCAAAACAACTTCTTTGGGTAAATTAAGGCCAGAAAGGTAAACTTTCAGCTGCTCTTCTGACAGAAAGGGCGAAGAGAGGCCCGTGGCCACAATTTTTTTGATCATATCTGTGACACCGGTTTTTTTTTCGTCTTCCCAGTTCAGATCCACTTTATCTTTTTCCATTTTTTTAAACTCCGTAAAGTTGTTTGACCCGCTGATGATAGGACTTCATCATTGCAGGAAGGTTAATGCTGAGAGCTGTTTTTGTGAAGGTGGATGGCACAAAAAGGCCAAACTGGGCTTCGACAAAATAGTCAGCCTTTGTTTTGCCATTTTCATCAGAAAGCTTCCAATAGCCACTCATGGATTTAAAAAGATCACCCTTCACAAATTTCCAGCGAATTTCACTGGGGCGAGTCTCTTTGTGTTCATTGTAATACTTAAAAGTTTTGATCACTGAAATCTGATATTCAACAATTTTACTCTCTGGTTTTTCTTCGATGACTTTACAAGATTTCACATCATTTAAGAAATCAGCGTAGTGGTTGTAATCAATCAATAGGTCGAAAAATTGCTCAGGGGTGCAGTTAAAAATTTCGGTGTGTTTGACCTCTGCCATGATTACTCCTTTCTTTTAAATAAAGCCTCAGCTTCAGATAAAAGTTTGTCTTTATTTGATTTTTCAAGTCCACCATTTCCGGGCTCAAAAAAATCACAAAAGTTACTGGTTTCTTTTTCTCGAATCACATCCGCAGATGTTTCTCGGCACTCGTTATAGGCTGTCGAATCATAGAATCGACAGTTTTTACAAACATGAAGGTCAGCACGGCACTTCAGGCAATCATCACGTCGCCCCACCCGTTCACTCACCTGATTTTTCTCGCCGCACGAGAAACAAAGCACATCAATAAGCACTGATCTTAGACCCCACCAGAAAAAAAGCTGGGTTTAAGATGCATATTGTGTTGAGAGTCTATAAATCGCACCGTCCCCGTTTTTGAGCGCATCACCACCGACTGAGTTAAAATTCTTCGGTTAGGTAGAAAACGCACCCCTTTAAGAAGAGGACCATCCGTTACACCTGTGGCACAAAACATCACGTCACCTCGGGCAAGATCATCTCTTTGATAAATACGATCGGGGTCTTCGACACCCATTTTTTGGGCTCTTATAATTTCGTCTTTATTTTGCCAAGCCATGCGACCCAGAAAATCACCGCCTAAACACTTGAGGGCGGCCGCTGTAATCACGCCCTCAGGAGCTGCGCCGATTCCAAGAAGCATATCAATACCTGTCTCTTGCCAAGAGGTGGCAATGGCCGCAGAGACATCACCGTCGCTGATTAAAAGGATACGGGCTCCCATTTTTCGGACTCGAGAAATTAGATCTTTATGGCGGTCTCTTTCAAGGATCACCACCGTGACATTTTGTACTTTTTTATCAAGGGCTTTGGCCACAGCAATAATGTTCTCTTCGGGGGTTTGATCAAAACTCACCACACCAGCCGCAGCAGGGCCCACCGCAATTTTATCCATATATGTGTCTGGGGCATGAAGAAAATGGCCTTTTTCAGCCACTGCAATCACTGACAAGGCGCCGACCCCACCATTGGCACACATATTTGTACCTTCAAGGGGATCCAGAGCAATATCAACTTGGGGGCTATCAGGACCAGCTTTTCCCACTTTTTCGCCAATATAAAGCATAGGGGCTTCGTCCCGTTCGCCTTCACCTATCACGATGGTTCCATCAATAGAAATATCTTCAAAAGCTTTTCGCATGGCATCCACTGCCGCCTGATCAGCTCCTTTTGCGTCTCCGCGCCCGGTCAGTTGTGAACAAGCCAACGATGCGGCTTCCGTGATTCTGACAAATTCTAGGGCAAGATTGCGATCCATTTATATCCTCACTTCTTTTTTAAGAAATCGATCAAGGTTTGTGGCAAACGACAGGCCTGTTTTCTTTTCATGTCATAGGCTACGTGGACAGTCTTACCAAAGGCGGCCTGTTTGTTAAAGCTTTTCGTTAAAATAACATATTCAAAACTCAGTCTGGCCCCTTGAGCACTCACATTGTAATCAATTTGAATCTCTTGGTTGAATTCGAGGGCTGATTTGTAGTCTACTTGACTGCTGATCAGAGGGTAATTGATCTCTAAAAGAATATTCTGTTCTTTTTCGGCCCCCATAACCTGTTTTAAAAACTGCAACCGTGCCTCTTCAAAATAAAGCAGATAATTAGCGTGGTGGATAATCCCCATGGCATCGGTCTCGTAAAACTGAGTCACTCTTTGGTAGCTATAGGGGTATGTTGACATGTTCAGCCAAAATCTTTCTGAAAGTTTTTAATGGTGGGTTTGTCATGTCCATTTGTTCAAGCACAGCTAAAACCTTTAAAGTCAGCTGTTGATTATTGAGTCTGGGCTGATCAATATTTTTGACCGGTTTATTTTCAAAAAATAAACTATCGTCCTCATAAACTAAGGATGCTGAGTCCATATCCATCTGAGCTTTGAACAGATCATCCCCGGTGGTCCAAAGATAAAGATTGGTTTCTCTGGGACCATGAAACCAGAAGCTAAAATCAGCTTGGGGTGAGTAGTGCTTAGGATCAATCAAAAGCATATTGATACCAATAATTCGATCGGTCACTATTCGATCGATTATAATGCGGGATGAAACATCGATTTGATCAAACTCAACAGCAACCACCTCTTCGTTTACCCGGATCACTTTACTTTTTAATACGGACTGATCCACTTCGGTTTTTAATTTGAGCTCAATGACTTGATCCACATTTTGAATTTTTTTTTCTTTAGGCTGGGCAAAGGCGGCTCCGGTGTAGCTCATATCAAAAACCAAGGTTGTCCCAAAACCCACCACTTCAACCTGTAAATTTTTTGAAGAGGGCTCCACTAAAACCCGGGGGTATTTTCGGCGGTCTTTCATACTTTCACTTTTTGTCATGGCTAAACTCTTTTCAAGAGAGGGTGAAACTTTTTATTAAACAGAATTATTCTTTATTATTTTTATTCAAAGAAACAAAACTTTTTTTATAACTGCTTTCAATGAATGCTCTCATTTTCTGGGCCACTTTTTCACAAATAACTTCAAGCGTAATGTTCAAAATAAAAGCGGGAATGGGAATATGGGTGGATTCAAAACTTGACCACAGTACGATTTCAGTTTTTTGCGCTGAAACAGGGAGCATTTGAAAATGGCCGACCATACCTTTAAAGGGTCCACCGATGGCAATCCAATCCATTTGTTGGTGTTTTTCTTTATCCTGCCAAGAGTACTTTAAAATAAGACGGGTCTGATAACCTAATGCCGAGGCTAAAATATTGATCACTTTTTTTTCACGATCATGGGTGACTTCATCAAAATGACTTGAAACTTGGGGTAAACTCTCAAAGTTCATAATCTCTTTTTTGGCCACATGGAGCGGAACTTGTGCCACCCCCACACCCCTCATTTTAATGGTTTTTATTTTGTTTTCTTTTTGGGTTTTCACAGAAACTAAAACTTTTCTTTCATGCAAAACTTTATTGTACAGATTGGGGCGCTTTCTCCAATAGGGTTGTTCTTCATCATCTTGGGCGAGAAGCGCAAAACTAAAGAACACGGTGAGTAAAAAAATGGGGCTAAGCCTGATCATCACAAATTCATCTTACAAAATTCTAGGACTCAATGCTATGCTTTATCCATGAAGAAAATATCCCCTTGGCCCATGATTGCAACACTGTTTCGAATTTTTATTGTCCCAGTCCTGGTTGGACTTATGATTTATCGTCCTGTGGGTTGGGATCTGGCCTGTTGTTTGTTATTTATTGTTGCTTCAATTACCGATTGGCTGGATGGGTACTTAGCCAGAAAGCTGGATAGCGTGTCGATCATGGGACAATTTCTTGATCCCATCGCCGATAAAGTGCTGGTTTCAAGTATATTGATTATGTTTATACCCCTTGGGATCATTGACGCCATCGCGGTGTTACTTTTGATCAATCGTGATGTGATCATTGGTGGTGTCCGAGCCATCGCCGCCGCCCAAGGTAAGGTGATTGCTGCGGGATCGGTTGGAAAATGGAAAACAACCCTACAAATGATTGCTATACCTGCCCTTTTTCTGGGTCAGACTCTGACATTTCTCCCTTTCAAAGAAATTGGTTATTACGGAATGTGGCTCAGCGTTCTCTTAAGTCTTTATTCAGGTCTTGAATACTTTCAGGCCTTTTTAAAGCACAGTTCTGTCAAGATCGTGTGAGAATTTTTACATTTCACACAATTTCACTATATTTCTTTCTCGTCAGTCGGATATACCAACCTTGTGGATGCATGGAGCGTCCCAAGGGGGAAATATGATTCAAAAACTAATATTAATTGCAATTATGTCGGTGAGTTTTTCGGCAATGGCTAAGCCTTGGGGGGCTAATGGTCAAAATAAGAAAAACTTTAGAACAGAAACAATTCTCAAAAAGAAAACAATCAATGGAACTGAGCTTGTCAGAATGCACGCTCTTATTAATCAAAAGCTAAAGGCCCAAGGTCAAAATCCAGCTGATTATCAGCTTGAAGGTGTGACACTTTTTGCAAAAAGTTGGGGCGGAAATGCTACGGCCACTCTTATGGTTGGCCAAGATCAAAGCACAAAGGTGATCCCACGGGCTAAAAACTTTGCGTTTTTTCTGATCAACGAACCCTACACATACAATGTTTTAACTTGGGATCTACAAAACGGCCCTGGTCAAGACAGCGAGCGCTGGCAAATGAGATTCTCTGGAAACATCGTCGTCGACGAGCTTCAGATTCATATCTCTTCACGCGGACGTGTGATCACTATCCCTATGGGTGATCAGCTTTTTACTAACCAAACTCTGAACACTGTCATGCTTCGCCAAGAGCTTCAGCAAATGGGGATTAACAGCCAGAATTTCAATCTTCGTGGTGTTCGCATGCTTGCAAAAAGCCAAGCCGGCCAAGCTACAGCTCAACTCAGAATTGGTCAAAATTATAAACCAGCCAAAGTGGTTCAAACGGCTCAGCCTGGTTTTAACTTTCAAGATCAACGACCTGCTAGTTATAACTTAATTGAGTGGAGACAAAATGGTCCAACACCTGGTGTTTGGCAGATTCTACTCAATGGTCGTGTAAAAATTAAATCCATCGTTGTTGAACTGGAATAGTTCTTATTTAAAAGATTATCATTACAAAGCCACACTCTAAAGTGTGGCTTTTTTTTATGTAAAAAAATAATATTATTAACTGATTCAAGTATCCATTCTTGAGCAAAAGCGTATCTTCACTTTCAAAGTTTTTTATTCCTCAATTTAGATCAAAATTTAAAATTTGTTTTTTTTCAGTTGTTGGCGAATCTCTTGGTAGATTTTTGCATAATGCCAGGCTTTGGGTAAGTCAGCGGCCTGATGGTGATCGGGCATGAGCTCTAATTCTCCGGTTGAAATTAAAAGATCTCTCACCTTTTGGTTTTGCCTCACTTTTTCAATCATCACTTCACGGATGAGTAAGTAAAAAGGGCTCTCTCCTTTTTGCCGATAGATCATTCGTTGGGAATTAAAACTGACCCAAGGGATATTATTTTTTTTCATCACAAGGCTTGCAAAGTCCCCAGCACGCTTGGCTTTTATGCCCACCATTTGCTCGACTTCCGCTCTTGTATAGGGCCAATGGGCTAAAGAGTATCTTGGATCTTTATCGTTCTCAGGAAACTTCGTGGCCTGCCAAAAACCTTCAACACTTTGATACATTTTTCCGCGAAAAACAAAGGGGGTTTCAGCAAAGTTTGAAAGCAGACCAAGTTCGTTACGCTTTGAGAGTATGACTTGGGGCGCTTGTGCTTCTTGGGGTAAGATCTCCCACCCCGGCTTATCTTTATCATGGACACTGTCCCACCAATGCTTTGGATAAGTATGATGAACACAACTTAAAAAAACAAAGGACGAGGCAATGATAAAAAGAGACTTAAAATTCATTTTAAAGAGTCTTACGGTGCTCGCGAACCACATTCATCAGGTCCTTCACTTTTTGATCAATCAATGGTCCACCAGTTTTTACCGAAATAGAAGTGCCCACAATAATCATATCCAAATGGGGCAGAAGCTCAGTGGCATTTTTTATGGAGAACCCCGATCCAATGATGATGGGACTTTGGGGACTGCCTAATCGTGCTAGCTTTAAACGCTCAGGATCAGGAGCTTCTCCCGATTTGGTGGCCGTTACAATCAGTCCATCGCTCCCACTCTCCACGGCCTTTTGGGCAGACTCTTTGAGTGAAATTTTAGGATTGATCATTCGAGAGTATTTGACTTGGATATCGGTGAGTAAAAAAATATTTTCGGCCTTGATTTTTTTTCGATAGGCTAAAACTTTTTTGGGATCTATGGGGACTCTGACTTTTCCGGCCATCACCTCGTCCACAAAAAAATCAATTCTCACAAATTTTCCGCCACTCTCTTTGGTCAGCTTTAATGTTTCCTCGGGGTAATGCCAAAGAATTTCAAAACCAATCACAAGATTTTGACTTTGATTCACTAAGGCTTGAGCAATTTTAAGCATGGCTTGATAATATTTTTCAGTAATAACAGGTTTTAAAATTTCTCCAGCACGAAATTCAAATAAAATGCCATCCACACCTTGTTTCTGGGCCGTTTTAATTTGCTCGAGGCCCACTTGAATGGCTTTTTGAATTTTGGCATCATCACTTAAATCTTTATCGATCATCAGGGCTGCAATAACAGGCTTTTTATTTTTAAAAAGACTTAAGACGCTCTTCTCTTGGGAATGAGCTTGAGTCAAAAAAAGAAGTGTCAAAACGACAAGTGCATTTTTGATGGTTCTATTTTTTAAGCTCATGCTCTCACCTACTTATTATGCCATTTCACCGAATAAAGATCATGACGACGATCTTTTAAATTCTGGACAGCACCACTGACCCGCGCCTCTTTCAAAAGATCCATTCTCAGGTCAGCGATTGCCACCATCTCTACATTAGGGGTGGTGTCGGCTGCAATTCCATCCCGGGCAAAGGGGTAATCACAAGGAGTCAGAATACAGCTTTGAGAGTATTGAATATCCATATTATGAACTCGGGGTAAGTTACCCACATTGCCAGCCATCGCCACATAAACTTGGTTTTCAACCGCACGGGCCTGACAACAGTATTTGACTCGGCAATAACCCTGGCGATTATCGGTTAAAAAAGGAACAAAAAGAATTTGCATCCCTTGATTGACCAGATGGCGCGAAAGCTCTGGGAATTCACTATCGTAACAAACCAGCACTCCGATAGGACCACAATCAGTTTGAATGACTTTGACACTATCTCCACCCTCGATATTCCACCAGTATCTTTCATCAGGTGTGGGATGGATTTTTTCTTGCTCATGGACCGAGCCATCGCGCAAACAGATGTAAGAGACGTTTCGAACTTTGTCTTTCACTTTAGTGGGATGGGATCCGGCTATGATATTGACGTTATATTTGATGGATAAATTTCTAAACAGCTCTTTAATATCTTCTGTGTAAGTTGTCATTTTTTCGATGGCCTGAGCTGGGCGAATTTGCTCGTTTTCAATAGAGAGAAGTTGCATGGTAAAGAGCTCAGGAAAAAGCAAAAAATCGGCGCGATAATCGGCGGCCACATCCACAAAATATTCAACAATTTGTGAGAATTCTTTAAAAGACGCTATCCCCCGTTGCTGGTACTGCACACAAACCACACGCACTGAATTTTGACGACTTGATGGAGACTGGGCCTGTGCCACATGGTCTTCGGCATGGTACTCTGGATTCGTCCAAAGTAAATGGATAGCAAAGCCCACGGATTCACGGTCGCTAGGAATATAGTTTTCCATGATTCCAATAACTTCAAAACCGTTTCTGATTTGAAAGCCTAAAGTGGGATCAACAATTTTTTTATCGATAACTTGTTGAACATACTCCGCCACATCGCGAACTTTGTTTTTTCTTTTATGATAATTGGGAATTCGACCGGCAAAAACAATGCCTTTGAGTCTCTCGTATTTCACAAGAGTTTTTCTGCGATTATAAAATCTCTCGCCAATCTTGAGACGTCTGAGTTCAGGATCCACACAGGTTTCATAACCGTAAAGGTAATCCCCTCTTTCGTCGTGGGTTGTGGCAAAGCCGCCGCCGGTGATCTCTTTCCATGTGTGATTTTTGAGGGCTTTTTCTCCACCAATTCTTAAACTGGCAGAATAGCCTACAATTTGATCATCTAATACTGCGACCAAATGACCCAGAGGATAATGGGTGATCTGACCCCGTATCATCTCTTCGGTGTAACCTGGCATATCTTTGTAAACTTTTTTGACCAGTGCAACAATGGCCGGAATATCGTTAAAGTGGGCTTCTCTGACGATCAGCTTGGTGTCTTTCATTGGCTCCCTCATGTTAAGAGGACTACCTTTCCACACATCCCCCCAAAAAACAACCTTCCCTCACGCCAATGACTTGACCTTTCATTAAGAGACAAAGGGTGTTCTTTCTACTGGCAAAGAAAGAACACCCTTTGTCGTCTTTAATAAAAATTCTAAGTTCATTTTTAAAGTTTAAGAAGCTTCAAGGTCGGACGGGCGCAAGCGGTAAGCGGGAGTACGACGGTGAAGAAGCTTAATCTTTTCGCTTTTTTTTCTGCGTAATAGTTTAAGGACACTTCGCTTACATCGGTTGATTAAATTAAAAATTCGCCGACCTTTTTTAATGACAACTGTTTGTCTCCCGTCAACGGTGGCTTGTATGGATACAGCAAAAAGATGTTTTTGTGGGGCAATAGGCTCGATACGAACTTTAAAGTCGGCATCCAGCGGGCTGTGTTCGTAAAGATCATCCACTGCCAACTGAGCCATTTTTTGAAATCGTTCTTTAAAAACGGTTCCTTTAATAAGTGGGTTAAAGCTTTTATTTGAAATTTCCTGGGTGTGGTTTTTCTTTCTCATGGGCTTACCTCCTTAATTATTTTGTATGCTTATGAGACTTGAGAAAATCTTGCATCCTTCCATTGCCGCAGCTGTTTTTGAATTGAATTTTCAATGGCGTTCAGTACTAAGGCTGGGTCGGGCAACAAGGCCTCAGCCATAAAAGAACCAACGCTTGAGGTAATTTTACAAGAGCCACGGTACTGATCGTCAAAAGGAGTTAAACTGAGTCGCACAACAGCGTCACTGGGCGAATCAAACTCAAGCTTCTCGGCTAAAAAATGAATTTGAGTTTTTAATTCTTTACTCCAGTCGAGAGAGGAATCAAAAATAACTGAATTCTTTATTTTCATAGGACCTCCTTAATTAAAATAGGGGTTGTCGTATTTCACTGGCACTTAATAAAAGAAGTGGGAAGTCAGAAAAAAGTGGTGCAACTTTATGCCAAGGGGATCGGGGTCACGTCCATAATCAACTCTCTTTTATTAAGATAAGTGACCCTCTAATTATAGTTAAAGTTCAAAAAACTGTCAAACCAACGACAGCTGAATCCCGTGTCTACCCTTTATGGCTTATTTAATATGAAAATCAAGCAGTGCATCCAGATATGAGACTTGTCTCAATGTTGCGATTTCTTTAAGATTCCATCACAAATTATTTATTTTTTTATTTTTGTCACAAAATGGCTACACCCATCGTATTACCCATAAGGATCATTATCAATGACAACCCAAACCACCGATGAGGACCTTATGCTCGCCTACCAATGGGGTGATGAAAAAGCCTTTACAGAACTCTACCGCAGACACTCTGGTCTTGTTCTCGGCTTTTTAACGTCTAAAATCGGTGATCCGACCAAGGCCCAAGATGTGTTTCAGGGAACGTTTATCAAACTTCACCGCTCAAGAAGCCTGTATAAACCCCATTTGCCCTTTAAACCCTGGCTTTATACCCTTTGCCAAAATGAGCTTCTCGATTTTTTTAAAAAAGAGAAAAGAATCTCTCGGCAGCAAGATGATTATAAAAATGAATGGCTTCATCAACACAATGAAAACCATGAAGACTCTATGTTCACACAAGATATTGGAACTGAGGCCTTCAGTCAGCTCAGCCAAGAGCAGCAAAAAGTTTTATCTCTGCGCTATAACGAGGATCGAAGTTTTGATGAAATTGCTCTTTTACTGAATAAAAAACCCAGCAATATTCGAAAAATTTTGAGTCGATCCCTTAAAGCCCTCAAGGATTCTTATGAAAAAAAATAAGGATTATAAAGATTTTTTATCGTCAAAGCCCATTGAAGTGCCACCCTCTTTATCCCAATCCATTTTTAAAGTTGTGCAGGGTGATCTTAACCCTTCGGCTTCTATCATTTTCTCTAAAGTTTCATTGATCCATTTTTGAATGGGAACAATCACTTTGTTTTTTTGCCCCCAATTTGGCCGTTCTTTGACATCTCACTCAGCGTTGATGCATTTTTTTATGCAATGGGGTGATTTTGTTTGCATGCTCGCTTGTGGCTCTTTTTTTGTGAGCTTTAGTCTTATCCTTGCAAGCCATCTTCTTCGCCCCGAAGAACTTAAGGTTTTAAAAAAACATTCTCTTTTACAAATCACCACACTTTCGACCCTCTCCATCGGATTCTTTATTAGCTTTGGTGCTGAGGTGGTTTTTACCCTGGGGCTATTTTGGCTCATGGGATCGATCGTTGGTGGGTTAGTGACTCTTAAAATTTCAACTTTTTTGCGGGAAGCTTATTTAACCAAGGTGTGGTTATGATCAAAATTATTTTCTCTCTTCTTGTCTTATTATTTTCTCAGAATGGGTTTGCTCATCCCGTTTCTTTTAAAGATGCCATCAGCGTCATGGGATGGAATCAATCATTTATGACTGATCAATGGATCACCTATAGCCTCAATCACAAGATGGCTGTGGCCGCTCGAACCATGCGTATACAAACTAAAGATGAGGGCAGTCAGTTTTATTATGGACCTCAATTTGATTATTTGCTGAAACGTTGGAACGAATTGAATTCTCAGGCCAATATTTATGTTTACGGCTCCTACGGAGTTCTTCATGGAAACCAAAGCTCTCGAGCGGCCGGACTTTTAGGCATTGAAGCCGATGCTGAAAGTCGTGTCCATTATGTTTCGGTGAAATACGAAAGAATGGAGTCTGAGTTTTCAAAAATGGATCGCTATGAAGCCCGAATGGGGGTAGCACCCTATGAGGCTGAATTTGACGAAATTGCCAGTTGGTTTATGATTCAATATCAATACCATCCGATGCTTGTTAGACAGTATGCCATCACTCCTCTGCTTCGACTTTTTTATCGCAGCGTTATGTTTGAAGGTGGGGTATCCACTGATGGTGATTGGATGATGAATTTTATGTTTCACTTTTAAAAGGAGATCACAATGAAAGTTTTATTATTTGTTGCCGTTTTACTGACCCAAAGTTTTGCACTGGCTGAAAATATTAATGTCACAGTTAAAGGAATGGTCTGTTCTTTTTGCGCCCAAGGGGTGACAAAAAAATTTAAAGCCGAAGATTCGGTTGAAAAAATTGATGTCAGCCTTGAGACAAAAATCGTCAGCATCGTGCTTAAAGATGGGAAGACCATGACTGATGAGAAGATCACAACCCTTTTGACCGACTCTGGTTATAACGTTGAAAAAATTCAAAGAGACATCCAGTGAAAAAAGTGATTTCGTTTCTTTCTCTTTTTACTTCTTTCGGCACACTTTTTTGCTGTGCCCTTCCTGCCCTTTTTGTGGTTCTTGGATTTGGGGCTAGCTTTGCAGGACTGGTGGGAGTCTTTCCTCAGATCATCACACTGTCCGAAAATAAAGGTGTGCTCTTTTTAGTGGGGGGAATTCTTCTTTTACTGGCTGGCTTTTTTCAATGGAAATTTAAGGCTGAAGTTTGTCCCATTGATATGAATGACCCAACGGCCTGCCAAACCACAAAAGACTGGTCATTTAAAGTTTATCTATTTTCTTTAGGCTTGTATGGCCTGGGAGCTTTTTTTGCTTTTCTGGCCCCGGTACTCCTTGAAGCCCTATGATAAATTGAGATTTGGTCAGAAATTCTCGAGAGATTTAAGGCTAAAAGAGATTGTCGTTAGGTGAATTTTATTTTACTTCTCTTTAAAACGATGACCTGTTCTCTCCAGCGGAATGTTTTTTTTAAGTTGAATTACTTTGCCAAGCTTATTTCTGTGTGATCACATAATTGACGTATGAAGGTGCAAAAGTACACACTTAAAAAAGCTCAAAAACATCTACCCAAAAGACTACTCACAAGTAGCAAGATTACAGGTGGTAAAACTCTAATCTATGCTGGCTCAAAAGGGATGTGGGGAGCTTCGATCCTTTGCGCACAAGCCGCCGCCCGAACAGGCTCTGGTTACACATACTTACTTTTAGAAAATAAAAATAATTTTCCAGTCCAAAAAAATCCTGACTTCTTAACCCTCGATCGATGGCCTAAGGATTTAAGCCCCTTCGGAGCTCTGGCAATAGGACCTGGTTTAAGCCCAAAAACCGATCTCTTGAAAATCATAAAAAATCTTATTTTAAAAAAAGTACCCCATGTTGTTCTTGATGCCGAGGCTTTAAACCATCTCTCAAAAATGAAAACGAAGCTCACTCTACCTGACACTTGGGTTCTCACCCCACACGAAGGAGAATTGGCAAGGCTGATTGGTAAAACCTCGCGGTGGGTGAAAGCCAACCGTATAACAGCAGCTCAGCTTTGCCAAAAAAAATGGGGCTGTGTTGTTTTGCTAAAAGGTCATGAAAGTATAGTGATGAATGATAGCCAATGTTTTAAAATTCAGTCCGGTAACCCTGCTCTTGCTAAAGCAGGCACCGGGGACGTTTTGACTGGAATGATTGCATCCCTCATGAGTCAAAAATTAAATACGCTGGATGCCACTGGCCTTGCTACTTTTATTCATGGCTTTATCGCAGATCAATGGATAAAAAATGGAAATGACGAATTAAGTCTGTTGGCCTCAGACCTCATCAACGGAATTTCAAAAAATTTAAAAATCATCCGTAATCATTAAATTTTTATCATCAAAAAATTCGTGTTCTAAGTATTATGACAAAAGGCGCTCTGAGCGTTCTAAGAATTCGTCATATTGGCCATCAAAAGTGATCATCTTGCTTTTACTAAGAGCAAAAACTCGGGTTGTCAGTTCTCTTAAAAAGAAACGATCATGGCTGACCATCATCACTGTGCCTTCAAAACGCTTTAATGCATCCATCAACACTTCTCGCGAGCGGATATCTAAATGATTGGTGGGCTCATCGAGAACTAAAAAATTAATGGGACGAGAAAGAATGGTGGCTAAAACAACTCGACTTTTTTCTCCACCAGAAAGGACCTTAATCTTTTTTTCGACCTCATCTCCTGAGAAAAGAAGTGAGCCTAAAAGATTTCGAATATAACCTAGGTTTGCTGTCGGCATGTGGGACTGAACTTCTTCGAGGATTGTATTTTCTGGATTCAGGACATCCAGCGAATTTTGCGAAAAATAACCAAACTCAATACTGGGGCCTAAGCGAGAGATGCCGTCCGTGGGTGTAGCATCACCAACAATTATTTTTAAAAAAGTTGATTTTCCGGCCCCATTCACACCAACAACGGCGATGCGATCTTGTCGTTTAACAAGGGCTGAAGCATTTTGAAAAACCAATTTATCCCCATTGGCACTGGGCCAAATTTTTGTGAGGTTATCGACCACTAAAACCTCATCACCCCCTCTGGGGGATTTTTGCCATTCAAAACGAACCGATCTTTCTTCGGCTGGGATTTCGATGATATCAATTTTATCAAGCTTTTTGACTCGGGATTGGACTTGGGCCGCATGGGAGGCGCGGGCGGCAAAACGAGAGATAAATTCTTTTTCTTTGGCCAGCATATCCTCTTGTCTTTTGGCTGAAGCGATCAGGTTGACGTTACGAATCTCACGTTCTTTTTCGTAAAAGTCATAGTTGCCACCAAAGAGATGAATACCTTTATTGGCCACTTCGATGATTTTTGAAACCACACGATTCATAAATTCGCGATCATGGCAGGTCATTAAAATCGCACCTTTAAATTCTTTCAGCCAATTTTCAAGCCAAACAATGGATTCAACATCTAAGTGATTGGTGGGCTCGTCCATAAGTAAAAGATCAGGATTAATCAAAAGGATTTTAGCCAGCGCAATTCGCATTTTCCAACCGCCGCTAAAAGTCTCTACATTGCGATGATAGTCTTCTGGACCGATTCCAAGGCCAGTTAAAATTTCAGCCGCCTTGGCCTCGAGTTCGTATCCACCCATGTCTTCAAATTCGCTTTGCAGCTCGCCGTATCGCTCCAGTACTTTAGACATTTCATCTTCGTCAAGGGGTTCAGAAAGCTGGGTTTCTAACTTTTTAAGTTCGGTGGCCACAACCCTGAATCGAGGATGGGCTGATTCTACTTCTTGTAAAGCCGTGTTTCCGCTCATCTCTTCGAGGTTCTGAGAAAAATAACCCACCACTATTTTGTCAGAGACGGTCACACTGCCCTCTTCAACTGACTCTTCTTTTGCAAGGATTTTTAGGATTGTAGTTTTTCCAGAGCCGTTGGATCCAACCAGTCCGATTTTTTCGTCTAATCTGAAAAGAGCCATTGGTATAGAGGACTTTACTGCCATAATGCTTAGAAATTCCAGAGACATAAATCATTTTAATGACCACCTTAAAAAAAGTCTGTATAGCATGGAGACCGGTCGACTGATAGTCAAAAGCTTATTTTTTTTAAGCCCCTCTGATTGACCTTTATGACCATTTATACTTAGGTTTAAGCTTTGGTGTGCTTGAACAAACCTCAGAGGTTCTATTGAATAATGTCATTTCACAATTTCTTACACGCTTCAATGAAACCAGGACCATGACTTGGGCCGCTTCACTGGCTTTTTATACAACGCTCTCGATCTCTCCCCTGCTTATTTTATTACTCTCTGTTCTTTCAAAGCTGGGGTTAGAGTTTCAAAATTCATTTAAGGTACAGGTTTTTGAAACCTTTGGACAAGAAGCGCTTGATATTGTTTTAATTATTCTTAAGAGCACACAAGAAAGACAGGATCTTTTTACCATATATGGTTTATTGGGGACTGTGACTTTGCTTTTTTCGGCGAGCCTTGTTTTTTCAGAACTTAAATCAGCTCTTAATAATATATTTAATTTTTCACCTCAGAAAACAAATAATACTATAGCCATCAATCTATTGATCTATTTAAAAGACAAGATACTCAACATTGGCATTGTTTTTGGTTTCATTTTTATCATGATCATTTCTTTGACTATTTCAACTATCCTTAATTTTGTACAAAATATTGAAATCTTTTTTCTGACCAATATTGCTGTCCTTTTTATTTTTAACCACGTGACATCTTTTATAATTTATATGGCGGTGTTCTCTATACTTTACCGTTTTGTCCCCGATCAAAAAATTCAATGGATGACGGCTTGTTTATCGGGCGCTTTGTCCTCAGTTCTTTTTATTTTTGGTCAGGACCTCATAGGTCTTTATCTGGGACAATCGGCCCTGGGTTCGACTTACGGTGCAGCCGGCTCATTGGCTGTTGTTTTGGTTTGGGTGTATTACTCGTCCATTATAATTTTTGTAGGGGCTCATTTTGGCTATTTATTAAGAGTTCATAAATCATAGCTCATCTTGTCAATTTTCATTCCCTACAGTGGGTCATTAAACCCCCATCTGTGTTTCATTAATCCTCAAGCTGAGCATCAGTTAAAAACAAACCTACTAAATCCATTAGAGAGCTTATTAAACATGGCCTCCGACTTGCAAACCTTAGTCTTTGAATAACAAAAATGAAACCATATTCAACTAAGGAGTTTTTTATGAGTAACGGAGAAAAAAATAAAGATAACCAAAAGCAGAAAGCTTACGGTCAAGACAATAAACAACAAAGCGACGAAAAAAATCCGTCGTTCAATAACACCAAGGATCAATCTCAAAAACAGGGACAACAACAGCAGGATAGCCCCAAGTCTCAGTTTGATAAGAACAAATCTTTTGATGCTAATGATAAAAGTAATAAGAAAGACGACAAAGATAAAGACAGGGATAAAGACATTGATAAAAAACGCAATCCCCAAGAGCAAGTTGTCGATCCTAAAAACTTACGACAAACCGAAGAGCGCAACCGCAATATGAATGCTTAACCCTCATTAAGCCCCGTTTATTTCAGAGCAACTGACCAAAAATGTTTTTATAAAATAAAACCGGTCAGTTGCTCATTTTTTTTTCTTAATAACCCATCTTAAATTGATCACTGGCTCAGCCCCACAATAATTAAATATTTTTAGGCCCATTTCTTTTAAAAAATACTATGGTACATTGAATCCTATGGATTTTTTTGAAACCGTCAGACGCCGCCGCAGTATTCGTCGATACACCCCACAGCCAGTCCCAACTCAGGTGATTGAAAAAGCACTTGATGCTGCCTTACTGGCCCCTAATTCATCCAATACCCAAACATGGAATTTCTTTTGGGTCAGATCAGAAGATAAAAAAAAACAGCTTATCCATGCCTGCCTCAACCAGTCGGCAGCTCGAACAGCCGCTGAATTGATTGTTGTTACGGCTGACCCCACACTTTGGCGCAGGTCTCAATCGGGTCTTATCCATTGGGTTGAAAAATCAAATGCGCCACAGGCTGTTCATAGCTATTATAAAAAGATTGTCCCTTATGTTTATCGCTGGGGGTTTTTAAATATCTTTGGCATCATAAAAATTATAATCATGAACATGATTGGATTATTTCGACCTATTATTCGAGGTCCTTTTACTAAACGAGATATGCAAGAGGTGGCCATTAAAAGTGCAGCCCTGGCTTGTCAGAACTTTGTTCTGGCCATTTCTGCCCAAGGCTATTCAAGTTGCATGATGGAGGGTTTTGACGAGTATCGAGTGTCAAGACTTCTTAAACTCAACTGGAACGAAAGGGTTGTCATGGTCATTGCCGTTGGAAAAGAAACTGAAAACGGTACTTGGGGCACACAATTTAGAATCCCGAGAGACCAAGTTATACATACGATTTGATGTGAGAGCTGAAAATGTTTTTGAATAAAAATTTAAATATCTTCAAGTTACCATTTTATGTCTTATTTTATTTTGTATTTTCTTTGGGCTGTGCTCAACAAACCTCTCAGAAGTCCTATGACACCCAAGATTCATGCCTTCAGAATCAAATGGCTTTGGACATTGGCTCTGGCTCGACAAAGGTGCTTGTTGGGCTTGTTGATACTTGTTTACATAAGATCATAAAAATTCACTGGCAGGATTCACTGAGTCTTAAGATCAAAGAGTCTTTAAAAAATCAGCAAAATAGGATCTCTAAAGATTTTGAAAAAAAACTGATTTTACAGATTGAACAGTGGAAAAAAAATAACAATGACTACCCCATCCAGACTTACAAAGCCGTCGCTACAGAAGTTTTTAGGCAAGCAAAAAACGGCGAAGAGTTTATTAAACAACTTTCACAGAGGACTCAAATACCCATACGAATGATCAATCAAAAGGAAGAGAGCCAAATTGGCTTTTGGTCGGCGCTCACCCAAATTGACAAAAATCCTTTAGACATTGTGGTTTGGGATATTGGGGGTGGTAGTATGCAAATCACTCAACTCAATAAAGACAATCAGTTTGAAAGTTACCTTGGTCAACTGGCCTCGGTGAGCTTTAAAGACATTGTTTTAGGTATGAAGAAAAGTACAAATCCTAAAAACCATAGTTCTCCTAATCCTCTTGGGGCCCCATTGACCCTTGAGGCTTTGAAATATGTCCAAATTTTTGCACAGAAGAATGTTCCTCTGATGATGAAAGAGGGACTTAAAAATAAAACAATTATTGGGATCAGTGGTGTTCACAACCAATCCATTTTGGCCCGGGTCAGACAAACTCAGAGCCAAGATTTTTACACTCTAAGTCAGCTCGAAAAGACTCTAGAAAAAGTGAAAGCTCTCAATGATCAACAGCTCGGCGGTGACTACCCCGAAACAGATGTCACCAACCTCATCCTTATTTCAGGATTTATGGAAGCCCTTGGGATAAAACGGGTTGAAGTGGTTTCTGTGAACCTGACTTTTGGGCTTTTGATCATGCCCCCAACAAATCGCAAAATGTAAAATTAATAAAAACAAGGAATCCTTAATGCTTCGGACTTTTTTGTGGTAAGAAATAAATTAATAATTTCTCTTTTCTGGTGTTCATCATTAAAGAGACTTGAGAACAACTCAACTTTAAAATCTTGCGCTTTTTTAAGAGCCAAGAAAAAAATGAGGGCCCTATGTCCATCGATAAACAGAATTCGATTTACAAAATTATTTTTGTTCTTCTCATATTAGTTGTTCTCTATTTTTCAATGGAAATTGTGATTATCACTTTAATTGGTATTGGCCTCGGTGTTCTACTTTCACCCCTTCTTGATAAAATACAAAAGCGTTTAAGAATCAAACGGGGTTACGCGGCCCTCATTGTCATATTAAGTAGCATCCTGACGTTCTTACTTGGAGGTTTCTTATTTGGTCAGGTGATTTTTGAACAAGCTGATGCTTTAGCAAAAGGCATGCCCGAGTTTACCATAATGTTTCAAGACCAATTAAAAATCATATTTCAGCGTTATCCCTTTGTGATCGACGCCATCAAGGATTTTGATTTTCCCTCAGCGGCTCAAACTGTGTTTGGATTTCTTTTTAAAGGAGCCCAAGCAGGATCTTTTGCGATCGGCGGATTTATTTTTGCCATGATCCTTGGAATTTATCTTGCCGTTGATTCAAAGACTTACTTCAACGAACTGGTCCGAGCCTTTTATCCCGAGCAACGCGAGAAAGCTCGAGATATTCTGCTTAAGTGCGCCACTGTTGTGAGAGCTTGGTTTCGCGCCCAGCTATTGGATATGGCTATTATAGGGCTTATGACCACCATCGGTTTATGGATTGTAGGCGTTAAATACTGGGCTTTGTTTGGCCTGCTGACTGCGATTTTAGGCATCATCCCTTACGTTGGTATCATCATCGTTTTAGCTTTGGTCAGTTTTATCGTTCTTGTTTCAGAACCCAGTCAATTTGGTTGGGTGCTCCTCGTCTTTTTTATCACCCAACAAATCGAGGGCAACATTGTTTTACCCATGGTCATGAAAGGCACAGTCGAAATTCCAGAAGCCTTCCTCATTATCACAATGATCTTCTTCGGCTTTTGGTTCGGCCTACTCGGCGTATTTATCGCCCCCCCCACCGTCGCCGTCCTCCTCTGCCTCTACCGAAACCTCTACCTCTCCCGCATCGAGAGATAAAACTGCTGTTTATAGTGCTACTCTATTGAGTAAAATATAATATTAATGGACTATTTTGAACGAGCGGTCAGGTTTTCATCCAGTATTTTATTAAGAACATCGCCTGTGTATTTTATTTCTCGTGCAGCTTCATGGGTGCTTGTGTATCTTCTTTGATAATTCCCAAGGCCATAGTCGGAAATGACATTGATCAATGACAAGGTTGGTTGAATAAAAGAATCAAACATCTTTTTTCTTAACGAAAGTTGAAGAACCAAGGCCATCAGAACTAAGAAACCCAAAGCCCAAGCTCCCGCTAAGCCAATTATTTTTGCAGTTCTGTTTTTTTTGTTCATAGCTTTTAGATTGAGATCCGACAAAGCAACAAGTTTTTGTGATAATTGAAATAAAACAGTTTGATCAGCTTTCCAGTAGCTTAAACCTAAATTGTAAATTTCAGAAATAATTTCGCTTTCACCTTCTATGGTTATGTTACTTTTTGCATTTTCAAAAGACTCCCAAAAAAGTTTTTCGCTCTCTTGGCGACTTTCACTTATTTGTGAATTTAACAGGCTACCTTGCATCTTAATGACAGAAGATACCGAATAAGCATTTTCATTAAGAATCTCATCAATGGCAGGGACTATTCTTTCGATGAGATAGAGTGCTCCTATACCTACACAAAGGTTGATGACAATAGTGACTGTAGATACAAATCTAAAATAGGACTTTGATGACATTAGTTAACCTTTTCCATAAATTTTTCAATGGCCCCTTTTTTAGCAGACGTTACGATCACATCGCCTTCATTGAGAACATCTTCGGCCCGAGGCTGCTTAACAAGACTTTCACCAACACAACGGATAGCAATAGCCGTAATTCCAAAGTTTTTTGTAAGATGAAGCTCTGCAAGAGTCCTTTTTGAAAGTGACTTGGGTATTTTAATTTCTGAGACCACCAAATCCGATCCTAACAACATTTCATTGAGAACATGTTCACTAAGAATGCGCGGAGCAAATCTTTCTCCAAAATCCCATTCGGGATTGACGATCTCTTGAGCTCCGACAAGTCTTAAAATTCGAGCATGGAGATCATCATTAGCTCTGGCTATGATTCTTTTGGCACCCATTTGTTTGAGAAGAGCCGTACATAAGATACCAACCTCTTTGGACTGGTCACCTGTAGCACAGATACATACATCTCTTTTGGCTGGCTCAAGTTGAGCAATAAACTCTTCATCGGTGGCATCAGCACAGATGGCTTGGGTCGCCCAAGTTGCAGCCAAATCAATTCTCTTTTGGTCCAAATCCACAGCAATAATTTCGACATCGTATTTACTGAGTGCTCGCGCCAAACCCATGCCGAACTGTCCAAGACCAATGATGATCACTTGTTTAAACATTTTTTCTCCTCACGATATATAGATATCTTCTTTGGGGACTTTCCAATTATTTCTTGATCGTGTTCTAAATAACAAAAGTATAAAAGCTAACGGTCCAACACGGCCTAGCAACATACAAAAAGCAACTATAATTTTACCAACTTCATCAAGTCCAGAAGTAGCACCTATAGATAAGCCTACTGTACCCAATGCAGAAACCACTTCAAAAAGAAGAGACGTCACTGGAATGTAGTGGGTTACACTTAACATAAAAAATGCAATTGAAGTTGTTAAGAACATGACAAAGAAAATCGCAAGAGTTCGGTAAATATTAGATGAAGAAATATGTCTATTAAAAATTCTGATATGATTTTCACCCCGAACACCTGCTAGAGCTCCAGCAAGAATAACGGCAAAGGTTATGGTTTTAATACCGCCAGCTGTTCCACCAGGATTGCCACCAATAAACATCAAAAACATCAAAAAATAAGGTGTGAGTGGTGCTAATTGAGTAAAATCAACACTATTAAAACCTGCCGTTCTGGTCGTCACCGACTGAAACCATGAGTTTAAAATTTTATCTAAAAGTCTAAGCTCACTCAGTGAGTAATTCCATTCGACAATCATAAATAAGAAAAATCCAAAAGCCAGTAGGCCTGAAGAAACACTGAGAACCAATTTTTCTTGTAAACTTAATTTTTTGTGCCAAATCTTTTGAGGTAAATTGATAGCCATTAGTGGAGCAAATCCACCGGCTATAATCAAAACTGAAACCGTGATTAAAATGAGGACATCCGATTGGTAAGGGATCAGACTATCACTTTGCAGCGCAAAACCAGCGTTACAAAATGCTGAGATTGAAGTAAAGAGTGCACGCCAAAACGCCTGCTTGTAATTGAGGTCATAGTTGAGAAAAGATAGAAATAAAATGAGAGTGCCAACGCACTCGAAAGTTATAAAATAGAAAAAGATTCTTCTTAAAGTGGATTGTACACCAGCCAGTGAGGGCTTATGTCCGCTCATGGCTTTAAGGACTTGCTCTTGCTCGAGACTCATTCTTGTTGATTGAAATCCAATTAAAACCCAAGAACTCATGGCCACAATTCCAAAACCCCCAAGCTGTATAAGCACAAGAATAACAGATTGACCAAAAACACTAAAATCTACTGGCGTATCCAGTACAATCAATCCGGTCACACAAACAGCACTCAATGCAGTGAACAAAGCATCTAAGGTTGAAATCGGATTCTGTCCGCTTTGACTCACTGGAAGCAACAAAAACAAAGCACCAACAACAGAGAAAAATATAAAGTATGAAAATAGAGTGGCTTCAGGAAATTTAAAAAGTTGGGCAATGATGTTTGAATTCTTGGTTTCTTTAAATCGAATGATTATGATCAAAGATAAGATAGAAATTGTAACAAACCAAATATCAGTGACTACTAAAAGCACCTTCAACTCATCTAAAAATAAGAGAATAAGACTTGATAAAGCGATGACCAGGCTCGCTATAACTCTTGATGTGTTTATGATGTTTGCTTTAAATCCAACAATATAGACTACTGATGCAAAAGATAAGTTGGCCGCAAGCAGAGTCATTGGAAGACTGAGATACATTTCTAATTTCAAAAACAGAAAAAGTGTTGCTGAAATAAAATAGGGCCATAAAACAGAGTAAGATGATAATTCAGTTTCAGTGAGATGACTCGATCTCACTTTAAAAAAAGTAACAATATAGATCGAAGAGAGAATAATACCTAAAGAGGGATTGAGATAAAGTTTGTTGATCAGAAATAAAAAAAGAACTGTAAATAAAATGAGAAAAACATTTCCCGTCCGGCGGCCATCTATCTTCAATGACGAAAAGAAGGTCAATACAGCTATCACTGACAAAGAACTGAATTCTGGAAGAATAGAATTTAAGTCAATCCAATGGTTATTTGCAGAACTATAAAGAAGAAGGCTCAGTGGTATAAATTGAAAAATATGAATGAGCATAGCTAAAAAGAGTAATCCCCTTACCCAACAGAATCAATTCAAAGAGCATCAGCCTTACTTGTAAAACCAACGAAAATCCCCAGCCCAAGCCAAATGCAAGCGCCAGCGAGCGAAGCCCCCAAAAAGACCAAAATGCGAGCGCCAGCGAGCGAATCAATAGGACGAACGAATGTGGGGAGTAAAACGATCACACTTCCACAGAGTGAAGTGGAGCGGGTGATGGGGCTCGAACCCACGACCTCAACCTTGGCAAGGTTGCGCTCTAGCCAACTGAGCTACACCCGCAATTGAATGCGTTTCGAAAAACTAACCTAAAGAAATAAGGGAGGCAAGTCAAAAAGGTGGGACTTTAAATGCCCAATAATTCATCTAAAGAGTGACCAGCCCCAGGCCCTCATAGACTTTTTTAAGGGTCTTCGAGGCAACAAGGGATGCTTTTTCGGCATTCTTTGCCATGATCGAGAGAAGGTGATCCTGGTGGTTCATTAGATCAAAGTATTTATCCTGCACCGGCTTAAATGAATCGCACACCAGGTCAGCCAGCGCCACCTTAAAGTGACCGTACATTTTGCCACTGAAATCGCTTTCAATTTGGGCCATGGTTTGACCGCTGAGGATGGAATAGATCACCATCAAGTTAGCCAGGCCCACCTTTTCTTTGGGATCATAGATCACCTTGGCCTCAGGATCAGAATCAGTCATGGCTGACTTGATTTTTTTACTGATGGCTTTAGGCGTATCGATAATGGAGACATAATTTTTTTCGTTCTCGTCAGATTTTGACATTTTTTTTGTGGGATCTTGCAGAGACATGATTCGGGCTCCCACTTTAGCAATATAGGGCTCAGGAATTTTAAAGACCTCTTTGTATTTGCGATTAAAACTTTCTGCCAGATCTCGGGTCAATTCAAGATGCTGCTTTTGATCTTCACCCACAGGGACTAAATCTGTTCCGTAAAGAAGAATGTCGGCGGCCATAAGAACGGGGTATGAATATAGGCCGTTATTGATCTCTTTGGTTTTTTGCGACTTTTCTTTAAATTGGGTCATGCGGTTCAGTGCACCCATGGGGGTCATACAATTAAGCACCCAGCAAAGGGCGGCATGCTCTGGCACATGGGACTGCACAAAAATCACGTTCTTTTCAGGATCAAGGCCACAAGCTAAATACTGGGCAAAAAAACTAAGGGTTCTTTGTTTAAGCTCTTTAGGATCTTGATAAACAGTCAGCGAGTGAAGGTCAGCAACCATATAGAAACAGTTATATTCGTTTTGCAGCTTTGCCCAGTTGTTAATGGCACCAATATAGTTGCCTAGGGTCAGATCACCGGTTGTTGTACTTGCGCTGAGGATAGTTTTTTTTTCTTTCATTTTTATGTTTTAACCGAATCCCCAAAAATAAGCAAAAGACTTCAAACGCAGGGCTTATGACTGAAGAATTATTCGGCTAAGGATAAAAAATGAAGCTCGCCATCGGGCTGAGCGGGGTGGGAAATTTTAAGCCAAAAATGATTTTGATCGGTGGTAAGCCGCGCGTGCCATTTGTTTTTTGCAAAATCAAAAGGTTTCTCAAAAACATTTTTGATGGTCGCCTCTCCCCCATGATCAATTTTTACAAACTCTGAGATTCTTTGGTTGTCAAAGCGAAGGCCATAAAGGGCCTCTGTGTGAGAATCATAGTGAAGAGAAATCAAAGAGTACCCCACTTTCTTAGCCAGCAGGCGCCACTTTTCAGTCACCACATTGTAAGACAAGATCTCTCCCCCACGGTCATCGTTGTAAATATAGATTTCGCTTTTTAAGGGGTTAAAGGTCATTGAAAGTGGCCAATTCATCGATGGCAGATTCAATGGCATGTGCAAGGGGGTAAATTCTTTTTTATCGCTTTTCCAAAGGCCAAACTGATGGCGATTAATGATAAATACTTTTTGGCTGGCTGATTCGTAGTAGGCTTCTCTGGTGGTGGCTGGCACTTCCACTTCGATTTTTTCGCCGGCTTTTAAGAATTGAAAACTTTTGGCTTCGATCTGATTATCTTTTCTTTGCCACTTAAGACCAAGGCTGAGTTTACTGGGTTTTTGATCACTGCTGGGCTGACGATTTTCGCTGATGACCATAGGATTTTTTTCGAGAATGGCGGATTGAAAAGGCACACGCAATTCTCGTCCCACTTCTTTGCCTTGAAAGCTTGAGACTTCAAAGCCTGTGTATTCTTTAAGGGCGGCAAAGAGTCTACGAAAATCATTCTCTGGATTTTTAATCTCTTCCCAACCGACGGGGTAAGAGCAAATCTTTTCTTTACTAAAATAACTCAGCTTTACATTCTCAGGAAGTCCATTGACCATGACGACTTCTGGGCCAATCACTAAAACTTCTTTCAGTGGGCTTTTTTCAGACACATCCAAGTTCCAGGTCAACATACTTTGGCTCACAAGAGCTAAGGTGTAGCTTTTCTCAGAAGGCTTTAGTTTTATATCAACAAAATGTCCGTACTCGACCTTACCGTCTTTACGCTGAGTGGGTTGTGTGGCTTTGACTGATAGAACATGAAGGTCTTCATCTTGATTGTTTTGATTTTTCCAAAATGAATCCGGGCAATATTCATCAAGACAAGGTTTAAGATAAAGACTCTCACTTTCTGGCAGCTTCCAATAAGAGCCTTCGTCATTAAAATCACTGCAAGTAAAAGCCACTTGAGCGCTATTATCTTTTAAACGTTTCTCGGCCTGGTAGAACATGCTTTTCAAAGCAATGACGATTCCCATTTGCATACAAAGAAGAAAAATAAATAAATTAAATGACCAACGAAACCAGCGATCTGCATTTCCCATTTATTGCTATCGGTACTTGGGTGTTTTTAGCTTAAACATATTTTTTTTGCTTACATATAAAGCAAGCTAAGGAAGTAAACATTCAACATAGGGCAAAAAAAACTGCTTTTTTACTGTACAAGTGTCCAGAAAAACGATGGCTTTTTACGCAAAATCAATGTCATAACTTTAAAAAAAATGAAATTCCTAGACTTGGGGAATTCCTATTTGACAGCACTGCCTTCGTCACACTACCGTCTTTAACAGGGATACACATCAAGCCTAGATGTAGTATGTGTGTGTAAGATAAAAACTAGATTTAGTTGATTATCGACCAAAAACAGGTTTGTAATCACAAGCTACGGGAAGACTTTAAGTCTTCTTTTTGTGTCTTATACACTTTAAAAACCATACTTTGATCGAGGCTTAAGACTAAACACGCCAATGGGGAGGGCTAGGAAAAATGGAAGCAATGCCAGTAACTGCAGAAAGCCAACAAAAAGAAAACAAGACTCAAACAGAACACTTGATGAGAGTGCGCAAACGCGACGGAAGTTTACAACCCGTCGACGTAACAAAAATCGTTAAGCGCGTCACAGAATGTTCAGAAGACCTCAGAGACATTGATCCTCACCGCGTTGCGATCAAATCGATCAGTGGTCTTTATGATGGAGCCTCAACGAAAGAGCTTGATAACTTAAGCATTCAAACAGCCGCAATGCTGATTGGCGAAGAGCCACAGTATTCTCTTTTAGCGAGCCGTCTCTTGAGCATGTACATCGAAGAAGAAGTAAAAAATTGTGGAGTGAATTCTTTTAGTGAATCCGTCCAATACGGTGCAAGCCACGGTCTAATTGCAAAACCCACTCTTGATTTTGTTTTGGCCCATAAAGATGTGCTTGAAGCTGAAATCCGTAACCGTCGTAACGAAAAGTTTCAATACTTTGGTTTACGCACAGTTTATGACCGTTATCTTTTAAAAGATCCCCAAACACGGGATGTTTTTGAATCGCCCCAATACTTTTTTATGCGCGTGGCTTGTGGTCTTGCTAAAAATCCAGACGAAGCCATCGAGCTTTACAAAATCACTTCCAATCTTGATTATCTTCCAAGTACTCCGACCCTTTTTAACTCTGGGACACTTCATCCACAAATGTCGTCTTGTTATTTGCTCGACTCACCTACGGATGATTTAAGATCGATCTACGATAAATATAAAGATATCGCCCTTCTTTCGAAGTTTGCTGGTGGTATTGGGGTGGCGTTTCACCGAGTCAGATCCAGAGGCTCTTTGATTAAAGGAACCAACGGTCACTCTAATGGTATCGTGCCTTGGCTTAAAACACTGGATTCATCGGTCGCTGCCGTTAATCAAGGTGGAAAGCGTAAAGGGGCCTGCTGCGTCTATTTAGAGTCATGGCATGCAGACATCGAAGAGTTTTTAGAGCTGCGTGATAACACCGGTGATGAAGCCAAAAGAACCCATAACCTTAATCTGGCCAACTGGGTTCCTGATTTATTTATGAAAAGGGTTGAAGCCAATTCTTATTGGTCACTTTTTGATCCCAAAGAACTTCCAGAACTGACAGACACCTATGGTCCTGAGTTTGAAGCCATTTACCTTAAGGCTGAGAGCGAAAAACGCTACATCAAACAAGTTCAAGCTCAAGAGCTTTACTCGCGCATGATGAAAACTCTGGCTCAAACTGGTAATGGTTGGATGACTTTTAAAGATCACGCCAATCTTAAAAGTAACCAAACTAAATTAAAAGGTAATGTGATTCATCTTTCAAACCTCTGTACCGAGATTTTAGAGATCACAAACTCCCAAGAAACGGCAGTGTGTAACTTAGGTTCAATTAATCTTTCCCATCATGTGGGCGAGCACGGTGTGGATTACAGAAAGATTCGTGAAACTGTAAAGACTGCTGTGAAATTTTTAGACCGAGTTGTTGATATTAACTTTTACCCTATCGATACTGCGCGCGACTCTAATTATAAGTGGCGTCCAGTGGGCCTTGGTGCCATGGGTTTACAAGATGTTTTCTTTAAGCTTGGCCTTCCTTTTGATAGCGAAGAAGCCAAAAAAATCTCTAAAAATATTCAAGAAGAGATTTATTTTGCTGCAGTTCAAACCAGCTGTGATCTTGCTAAAGAATTAGGAGCTCACGCCAACTTCGCAGAAACTAGAGCGGCCGAAGGACTTTTACAGTTTGATCTTTGGGGTGTTGAACCTGAAAACAAAGAGCGTTGGGATACACTTAAAAAAGAGATCAAAAAACATGGCCTTAGAAACTCTTTGATCATTGCCATTGCACCAACAGCGACTATTGCCAGCATCACTGGTTGTTGCGAAGCCATTGAGCCCCAGGTTTCAAATCTTTTTAAGCGTGAAACTTTGTCGGGTGAATTTTTACAGATCAATCAATATCTTGTGAAAGATCTTAAAAAGATTGGTCTCTGGACTCAAGACGTTCGTGATCAAATTAAGGTGAACGAAGGCTCGATCCAAAATATCAGCGAGATTCCAGAGACTCTGAGACAGGTTTATAGAACCGCCTGGGAGATCCCGATGAAATCTTTGATTGATATGGGTGCTGACCGCGGAGCCTTTATTGATCAAAGCCAGTCGCTGAATTTATTTATGGAAAGCCCTAGCATTGGCAAACTTTCTTCCATGTATATGTATGCTTGGAAAAAGGGAGTCAAAACGACTTATTATCTACGAAGTCGTCCGGCCACACGTATTAACAAAACAACCATTACAGCTAAGAAAAAAGAATTCACTGACACCGAAGCCGTCGCTTGCTCTCTGGAAAATCCAGATGCTTGCGAAGCTTGTCAATAATTCTTCAACCAGAAAGGACGACACGCACCATGATACTAGATCCTGGATTTAATCTGACCCTGCGACCCATGCAATACCCTGTCTTTTTTGAAATGTATAAAGACGCTATTAAAAACACATGGACTGTGGACGAAGTTGATTTTTCAAAAGATGTGAATGATCTGACAAAAAAAATGACTCCGGCTGAACGCCATCTCATCAACCGTTTGGTGGCTTTTTTTGCCACCGGTGATTCGATTGTTGGCAATAACCTGGTTCTTAATCTTTATAAGCATGTGAACTCCCCTGAGGCTCGCCTTTATTTATCGCGCCAGCTTTTTGAAGAGGCTCTGCACGTGCAATTTTATCTGACTTTGCTTGATACCTATATCCCCGATCATAACGAGAGGGCCCAAGCATTTTCAGCGATCGACAATATTCCATCCCTTCGTAAAAAAGCTGACTTCTGTTTTAAATGGATTGATTCCATCAACACCCTTGACCGAATCAATACTGTCGAAGACCGCCGTAAGTTTTTAATGAACATGATTTGTTTTGCCACTTGTATCGAAGGCCTTTTCTTTTTTGGTGCTTTTGCCTATGTTTATTATCTTCGTTCTAAAGGGCTTCTTGATGGCCTAGCGAGCGGAACCAATTGGGTCTTTAGAGATGAGTCAGCCCACATCAACTTTGCATTAGAAGTTGTAGAAACGGCCCGCAGAGAAGATCCAGAAATCTTTACTCCGCAAATGAATGACATGGTGACTCTTATGATCGAAGAAGCTGTGGATTGCGAGATGGCTTTCGCCCAAGACGTCCTTGAACAGGGCATCGCAGGTCTTTCTATGAAAGACATGCGCACCTACCTTGAGTTCGTTGCCGATCAAAGACTTGAGGCTTTAAGCATTCCAAAAAGATTTAATGTTAAAAACCCATTTTCTTTTATGGAACTGCAAGACGTGCAAGAACTCACCAACTTCTTTGAGCGCAAAGTTTCGGCTTATCAAGTGGGTGTTTCTGGAGACGTGGCTTTTGATGAAAGTTTTTAATTAAAAAATAGCGATCCATTCAAAAATAAAAAAGCCTACTTTTTTAAAGTAGGCTTTTTTTATGCTTTCAATTTTTAAAACAAACTTATTCTGCTGTTTCTTCACCAATCACTTGGGCTAAGGCTAAAACACGAGCCGCCAAAGTGGGAGAGTACATAAGCTCTTGAGCTTGAGCTTCTGGGCTCAAAGTCAGGAAGTAAGCAAAACCTTCTGGAGAGTTATAGAACTCATCCATGGTCGCAGCAGAAGCCGCAGACGGAGTAATCACAGCTAGAATAGCCCCTAGTGGTGAAAGGCGACTCGCCACAGCCACTCCGCGAGTGAGCATATAAAGTCCACCACCAGCAGCCGTAGCGTAAGTGATTCTTAAAACGTTCTCTTCCATTTCAGCAGTGATCTCTACAGAGTTAATCAGTTGAAGAGCACCAAGTACAAGAGAGAGTGGGACAGGCGTCATAACAAGATCGT
>CAYMBT010000002.1:0-32110 GCA_964388755.1 uncultured Pseudobdellovibrionaceae bacterium
ATGTCAGCTTTATTTTAAGCAAATAAATCCAACAGATTTCATGATTGAAGAAGATTTTAAAAAACAGGCCCAGTGTCTAATCGATTTAAAATCCTATGATCAAGCTTTTAAGGTCTATACCCAAGGACAAAACAAACTACACACACCCAGTTTTCTGACCTCAGCCACAGAGTTTTTTTTAAGCCTTAAACTTTACCAATGGACCTATGAATATAATTTAAATGAACTGGCCAGTTATGCAAAAAGCCCTTCTGATTTTATTTCAATTTCAGAGATCTTTATCAAAGAAAAACAATTTGATTACGCTTTAAAAATTCTTGAACTGGGTCACTTTAAGTTTGCAAACTCCATAGACATTCAACTCTCTCTCGTCCCGCTTTATTTTCAAAAAAACTGGTTACAAAGCGTTGAAGACTCTTTTCTACGGGCTTCTTTCAGCGAACCCAAATACAAATACCAACTGGCTGAGCTGAGCCGTCAACGGGGCCTATTTCAGCGCGCCCATTACTATAATGTCCAGATCAATGACGAAACTTTAAAACTCAAACAAAAAATTGCAAACCTTGTCGATCAAAACCACTACGTACAAATTGCATCTCTCGAACCTCAACTTCAACGCTCAAAACTGATCGACCAAGACGAAGTCCGCTACGCCCTCGCCTACTCACTCATAAAAAGTGGCGAATGGAAACGCTCCATGAACTACGTCAACTCTATCCGCTCCAAAGACCTCATCGAAAAAGCCATAGCCCTCAAAAAGACCCTTCTCGCCTGCCAAGAACAAAAAAACTGCATTCTCTAAGAATTGGTGCCAGGCCCTGTTTGTTGGCGCCAAGCGCCAACAAACAGGGCCTGGCACCTAATGGATTTGGGCTTTGCCGGATTTTTTATAGATGAGATTGATTTCTTCGAAATCAAAGGCGTAGTTGAGGCCGCACATTTCGCAGTCGACGTTGAGGGTTTCTTGGCTGGCGATGATTTCGACAAAATCGTTCATGGTGAGTAAAAAAAGTGATTGTTCGGCTTTTTCTCGGGAGCAGGTGCAGCCGTAATTGATGGTGTTTGAACGGATTTCTTTAAAATCGATGCAGCCGGCATGGTTATCAAGAAGGGCTTTAAAATCTTTTTTTTCTTCGATCAACTGCGAGAGTGATGATGATTTGCTATGATGCTCTTCGATGGCTTTTAATGTTTCTTCGGTGTGGCCGGGCATAAGTTCTATCAACACGCCACCAGCGGCCGTGACTTCACCAGCGCGACCTATTTTAAGAGCTAAAGAGAGTAAACATGGAATCTGGCAAGATTGATTCAAGTAATAAGCCACATCTTCACCGATTTCACCGCTCTGTAATTGGATTTGTGAAATTTGGGGTTGCTTATTTTTTGGGATATAAGTCATGGCCGTAAAAAAGCCCTCACCGATTAGAGGCTTAAGTGCAATCATATTATTTTCAACAGCCAGTGAGGCCTGTCTTTCGCTAATAAATCCACGACACAAACCATCATACTGCGCATGGGCATATATTTTTTTGATCTGTTCACTTCCTGAGATTTGAAAAGAGATGGCTTGATCTTCTTTGAGCTGACTAGACACCAGAACTGAGGCCACCAAAAGTCGTCCCAAAGCCACACTGGATGATGGTGACATCTCTTGCATCTCACAGAGCTGTTTCACAAGGTCGGTCATCACAACAACGGACGCTCGTACGGTTTTATCTTGGCTTAAATAGCCGCGCAGGATTCCAGTTTCAGTCACAGGGTGTATCGCCATAGGGGCCAATGTAACACTGTCTGAAAAGAAAAACTATATCTAGCCGGTGCAATTTCAGCGATGAAATTGCACTTTTGAAATCTTTGTTTATTATTAAGGTATGAGATTGTTTCTTTTGCGACATGCTACTCGAAGTCACGGTATCGGAGATGCCCCACTCAATGATGTGGGTAAAAACCAGGCCTTCGAATTATCCCAAAACCCGAAGCTTTTTGGAGTGAACAGAATCCTTTGCTCTCCTAAAAAAAGAGCGCAAATGACCATCTCGCCTCTTGCCCAAGAACTGCAATGCACCATCGAAACGATGAATGAACTTGATCAACAACTTAATACTGAAAATCAAGCTGAATTTAACAACAGAGTGAAATCTTTCTTAAACTCTTTACAAGAGGATGAAACTTTAGACACCATTCTTATCTGCTCACACAGTGATTGGTTAACGGTGGCCGCGGTCATTCTAGAAAATAATACGAATTTTTTTGGCCATCTCTTTCAATGTGCAGAGTTTATTGCCTTTGACTTAAAAGATGGGCAGTGGATCAGAGTCCAATCCCTTTAATATTGGAGAAATTATAATGGCAAATACTATATGGGCTATCGGACGCAATTATACTGATCATGCCCAAGAGATGAAGGCCGAAGTCCCCAAAAGACCCTTAGTCTTTATAAAATCCTTTAACTGCTTAACCACTCAAAACCAGATTCAGCTTCCTGATTTTAGCCAGGACATCCACCATGAAATTGAGGTGGCTGTTGAACTTAGTCCAAAGCTTAAACCTCAGCGAATCGCACTGGCTTTAGATCTGACGGCTCGGGACGAGCAGTCGATAGCTAAAAAAAATGGCGAGCCATGGACCTTAGCTAAATCTTTTAAAGGATCTTGCCCCATAAGCCCTTGGATTGATTACAAAGATGATGCTTGGTTTGAGAACCTTTCTTTTCATCTCAAAATCAACCAGCAACTTCGTCAAATGGGAAAAACAAAGGATATGATATTTAAGCTACCCACTTTGATCGATTATCTCAGCCAACATTTTCCGCTAGAACCTAATGACATTATCCTTACCGGGACTCCCGCTGGAGTTGCAGCCCTCAAAGCCAAAGACCAAATTGAGGCCGATTTATCAAGTCAGATTTTTTGGAGATTAGAGATCTTATAAGAATTTTTAAACTTTCTTGGGCTTACCCATTTTAAATCAGTCAATCGCATATAAATCCACCCTAATAATGTGCCGACAACAAAACCCAATAGGTGAATCGAGTGAGCAACACCAGTGGAAATTAAAGAAGTTTGAGAAACGTAGCCAGCAATATCTTCGATCACAAAAAGCCAAATCACCCAGTAGACCGTGGGTATTACAATAAAACCCATATAGCCTTTTATTGGTAAAAGAATGTAAAAGAGTCGCGTTTTTGTTTTAAGCTCTGTGATCAGTAAAAAACCAAGAAGAGCACATAAAGATCCACTGGCACCAATCAAAGGGGCTGCAGTGAGTCCACCAGAAAATGACAATACAAAGGCAGCTAAACCTCCACCTAAGATATAAACCGAGAACACCACAAGGCCAGAAGTTCGACGCTCAAGATAGGCTCCAATAATTAGAATCAAGAGTAAATTGCCTAAAAGGTGATAAAAACTTTCGTGATAAAACTGGTAGCTTAAGTGAGCCAGAAAATCTTTATTCTTTTCACTGATACCATAGAGAACCGGAGGATAATAATCTCGGATCACCATATACTCTTCAAGTCCTGACTTCCAATCTTTAATAGCAATTTGATCACCCGTCCAAGGTGTCAAGACAGCTTTGTTTAAAAAAGCCTCGTCTCTGAAGGCCATTCTTCCTAGATTTTTAATATCTTTAAATTGCGCCAAGTCTCTTTTTGTCTGAAACTGCGAATAGATTTGGCCTTGAGTGTATAAAAATTCTGAATCGGCATACCATGTTTCAAACTGAGCATGACAATCTTGTGCAAGATGATAGTTTTGTGAAAACAAAAAAACATTGAGAAGTAAAAGAATCCAAGTGATGGGAGCTTTACTAAAAGTCAGAAGACCATCAAGGATAGGTATGATCACAAACCCTCCTTAATTTTAAAATAAATCTTTCTGGCCTGGCCAAGATCATCATCTTCACTGGCCAGTCCCCGTCCTATGTAGGGATTTGAAAGATGGGGATAAAATAGATCCACCACTTTTAATAAATCTTTACGCTGCTCTTGATCTTTACTGAGTTCAAAATTAAGAAACAACTGAAGATCATCGCCATTAATAAGTCGAGAAGACTTCATCAACCAGTAGGCTTCTTGCAGCTTTCCTTGCCCTAGCAAAGCATGAAAGCTCAATTTTAAATGAAGATTTTTTAAATGGCTCTTTTTAGAAATTGTTTTTAAGATGGGTTCCATCTCTGAATAGCGGCGATCCATTCTTAAATGGGCGGTCACAAAGATTTTTATAAAATCAAAAGTTCCTTCACCGTAAGCCAAACTATAGACCGAACTTGGGTCATCCAAAGTCCCTAACGACTGTGTCTTTAACCAATCCACAAATATGCATAACTCATCAGGATAAGGGTCATCTTTCAAGCAACTTTGAGACAAATAGAGGTCCGATTTCTTTTTATCTTTATTCAGCGCCAAAGCCACAGCAAAATGGGCCAAAGTTTTATCTTCATCTTTCCAGATCAGGGCTTTTGCTTTTTTCTCTAAGCAAGATGATGAAACTTTATCGGCTATAAACAATTCGACCATATCAGCAAGGGTTTGATCTTCGTTATCTTTACACTGTTCTGAAATTAAAAAATTCAATTCGTCTTTTAAAGTTTTTGAGGGTTTAGAAATTACTCCCACTGTTAAAAACAGAAGTACAACAAAACTAAATGCGAATTTAATTTTTAAAAGTGAGATCTGTGGTGCTAGGCCCTCTTGACTCAGAGAACTTATGACTAATGTGTCTGAAACTCGATCATGGATTGGTCTACGAAGGGGATGTGTCCATAGAGCAAGAAATGGGTAACCAAAAGGAATAATTTGTAAAAGAAGTGTTACGCTTCTTAAAAATGCTTGAGAGAGACTCAATTGACCATGGTAAGAAATCACTCTGATTTTAATAAAAAATTGTCCCAACGTTTGTCCACGCCAGTAGATCGAAAGACTCATATAAAAGGTCAATAGACTTAAAAAAATGATGAGATTCAAAACTCGATAAGTTGTTATGTATGACAACTCATCAAATAGAATGGATTCAAAAATCCATCTTTTGACCGGAGCTTGAACCAGCTGCACAACGGGAATCAAAAGTGAAAAATCAAGAATGCCGGCCGCTATACGATCAGCTGGAGAAGCCAGTCCATATTGGCTTTCTGCTGAATTCATGGCTTCTGACTTTCGAAAAGAATACATGAATATTTATCGGAAAAAAGTAGATAAATAATGAGACGAAACTTGGAATTAAAACAAAATAAAAGGCCTTAAAGTCGTTTGAAAAAGGATTAAAATTTTTGAAACTCTCGACCTAAGTCAATCTGCTAAGGTTTATAGTCTTGTCATCGCAAGTAGGTTTTGATTTTGATCCAATAGAAATTGAATCACAACAAGACCCTGACCCTTTTGATCCATCAGTTCATAGCGTTCTACAATCACCTCAGAGTTATCCTCATGGTGAATTTGTCGAATGCTTTGGGCATGGCTCGAGAAGAGTGTGAGATTGGATTTTAAAAATTTCTCTCGGGATTCTATGGTCTGAGGATTTTCGCCACCGGCTTCAAAATAACGTATTTCAAAAATTTCACCGTTAATTTTTCGGATCAGATACTTACCTTCTAAATCTCCAAAAACAAGGTTATCCAATTTCGTTGGTTTTTGACCCACAGATGCCAAATCCCGTTCGCTAGCGGCTTCTAGGCTCTTAAAGGCCTTATTCTCCCAAGAAACAAGTCCACGGGGAAGGGCTGATGCCATATATCTTGAAGCGATTTGAGAGTCTTCATTGATCACAATGTTTTGTGGCTGAGCAGAACCTAAAATGACATTATTGAGAGCATAGCTACCCACCAGGGCCACCAGAAGTGAGATTGTGATTTTAAGCCTCAAAGAGAGTTGCAACATACTTGGTTTATCATTACTGATTTTAGGCCAAAAAGGCAAATTGAGTTTTTTCATGAATTCCCCCGATATTGAGTATCACTGCAAATTAGTCGCCAGTTGAGAGCAAAAATAAACAACCCAACATGACTGAATCATAGACAAGAGCCATTTATGGCTTGACGTTTGATTTTGAGACGTTCTTAAATGAGACAACTTGATCTATAAAATTTTAAACTAAAGACTAGACTATCCATTCAAAAAAACAATTTTAGGGATACATGAAACTCTACCTCATACGCCATGCTGTTGCCGAAGAAAGAGCTCAATTTGCGCTCAAAGGTCTATCTGATGAACTCAGACCTCTGACACCCAAAGGGGCCGAGAGAATGAATGAAATCGTTGGTTTATTTAAAAAACTAGAACCTGATATTAACCTTATTCTTTCTAGTCCCCTGGTTCGCAGCTTACAAACTGCAGAAATTTTAAAACTGAATTATTCAAAAGCACAACTTGTGACCTCTGATAATTTAAAACCCGATCATTCGGCTCAAAAACTTTTCGAAGAGATTCAAACCTATGATTTAGATTCTATGGCTTTGATTGGTCATGAGCCAGACCTGGGTCAGTTTTTAAGTTGGCTTCTCTTTAGACAAGCGACAGATCATTTTCCAATGAAAAAATCGGGCATTGCCAAGGTCGATATTTACAAAGATGGACGAACATATCTTAAGTGGCTCATTCGACCCAAACTTTTATCAAAAAATTTCTAAAAAAAAAGGATCTCTCTTTTTATAGAGGATCCTTTTTAAAATTATAATTTCAAAGGCAATATTAAGCGGCTCTTTTACGACGAGCTGGGGACGGATCAATATTGTAAAGTTTCACTTTACGATAAAGAGTCGCACGACCAATACCTAAAGCTTTAGCAGCCTCAGTGAGGTTTCCACGATAAGCATGGATGGCTTGCTCGATGGCTTGCGCCTCAAGATCATTCATTTTTGAAACCTTGCTGTTTTGCGAAGGAAACGGCACAACGTTACTACCCTGTGGGCTAGCGTTGGGGTTAAGTGAATTCATTCCAGAAACAAGACTGGGATAAAATCCTTGGTTTGAGCTTGGGTTTTTAACCTCGCACTCCATTCCGCAGTGGCTCGCAAATTCTTTTGCTTTCTGAACCAATACTGGATCTTCACTGATAATTATAAACTTTGACTGTGTCATGATCTTTATTCCTCCCAAAAAATTGTTTCTTTATGACTTAATAAGCCACAACAATTGACTTACAATGAACCTATCGGCGCACCATCTTGAGAACGTGAGGACTTTTTTTCCCAGTCTAGGGGCTAGCTTTATAAGCTCTTAATATCTTTTAATAAATTTGAAGTATCGAATTTTCTTATGGACTTAAGCCTTGGCATATTTTGCCGCTTTTCTCAATATGAGACACTTTTTTGATACAAAAATGGATCTCTTTTGACTCAAACAGATTCGAGACATAAAACAACCAAATATGAGTCAAAACAAAAGTTCAATAATCATTGCTGGTGGCTGCTTCTGGGGTGTCGAAGAGCTTTTTAGAAAAGAAATTGGTGTCCTTGATACCGAAGTGGGTTACAGCGGCGGACACACTGAAAATCCAGTTTATGACACAGTCAAAACAGGTCTTACGGGGCATGCAGAATCTTTAAAAATCACTTTTGATTCCGAAAAAACAAACTACGAAAATTTATTTCATTTTTTCTTTAGCATTCATAACCCCACCACTCCCAATCAACAGGGTAATGACAAGGGCTCACAATATCGCTCTGCGATTTTTTATCAAAACGAAACCGAAAAAAAAGCGGCCCTCAATGTGATTGAAGAGGTTGAGAAAAGTCAGTTCTGGAAAACGCCTGTGATCACAGAAGTTATACCCTACAAAAATTTTTATTCAGCAGAAATTGAACACCAGGACTACTTACAAAAACACCCCGGTGGCTACACTTGCCACTTCAAAAGGTATTAATATCCCGCTCCCCCACATTCGATATGGGCTTTGAGATCAAAAATAAAAAAATTATTTATTCACAGGCCGCAGTTGACCTTCTGAAGAGGCTACAATAGTGGCAACGATTGCGTCTCCAGTGACATTGGTTGTTGTTCGAATCATATCAAGTATACGGTCCACACCAAGAATAAGAGCGATGCCTGAGCTTGGGACATTGATGGATTCTAAAATCACAACCAACATGATAATTCCAGCCCCTGGTACTGAAGCCGTACCAATAGATGCAAGGACGGCCGTTAAAATCAGTGTGATTTGATCAGAAAAAGTAAGCTCCATTCCCATCGCCTGAGAAATAAAAATAGCGGCTACAGCCTGATACAGCCCTGTGCCGTCCATATTGATCGTAGCTCCTAATGGCAAAACAAAAGACGCCACCTCTTCTGAGACCCCCAGCTCGCTCTCACATTTTTCAATGGTCAGAGGCAATGTAGCCCCGCTAGAACTTGTTGAAAAAGCAAGAAGCTGTACGGGAGCTAAACCTTTAAAAAATTGGCCAAGACTCATAGGTGTAAATAGTTTCAATAGAATTGGATAAAAAATAAGGGAGTGAATAAATAAACCGAGTAGAACTGCAAAACAATAAAGCCCAAGGGCACCTAAAAGCTCAAGCACTTGGCTCATCCCTTGTCCTGCAAAAGCGGTGACCGTTTTAGCCATCAACGCAAAAACTCCAAGGGGCGCGATCAGCATAATAAGATCAACCATATTAATAATAACATCATTGGCACTTTGAAAAAAATCAATCATCGGTTGGGCGCGTTTTTTCTCAACCTGAATGAGGCCAATACCAAAGAGAATTGCAAAGAAAACGATTTGCAACATCGCTTTGTTATCAGATGAGGCCGCAAAAATATTTTCTGGAACCATGTCAATTATAGGTTGCAAAGGAGATGAGTCTTTCACTTTAGCAACTATACTTTGAGACTCAGCGAGATCATCTTGATAAGCCAACTGCAACTGGTCACGCATTTCAGGGGGCACTGAAAGTCCTGGGTCGATAATATTAGCTACTGTCACTCCAATAACGAGGGCGAAGATAGTAGTCATCGTATAAAGGAAGATTGTCTTGCCACCAATACGAGAAAGTTTTCTAAGATCTGAAAGCGAAGCCACACCGGTGATCAACGAGGCCAACACAAGAGGGACTGCGATCAATTTGAGTAGATTAATAAACAGTGTGCCCCAAGGGTTGATCCAATCTTCAGAGAAACCAACAAAATTAAATTGGACTGCGAGGATTCCAAAAAAAGTACCGGCAAAAAGAGCCACTAAAATCTGAAGATGAAGAGGGAATTTTTTCAGCATTTTTAAAAGCACCTTTCTTAAGGGGTTCACTCATTTCTGCAGAGAAACAATAAACTTGAGTGAAAAATGCAAAAAAATCAAGAATTTACTGACATATTCTTAACACAAGCATGGTACTGCTCGGCCGTTTTCCAGAAGATATTCTGAATTGAATCTATTTCATCAATGTTTCCAACACCGTGCCCCGCACTGAAGGTGTTTTTATAAGAAAGTTTTTGATTTTCTGAACCAAAAAGCGCTCGGCCGGCACGAAGAAGAGAAACGGTTCTTTTTATTCTTTTATTTTGACTGAGAATATTATCGATCAAATTGGGTTTCAGCGTCTTCTTTAATTCTTTTGTCAAAATAAAATTACCTGGAAAACCATCCACACGATCCGTGTTTACAATGTCATCACACCCAGCTTCAACAATGGCATTTTTGTAATCGTCACTGACCTGAGCTTCAGTGGATGCAATAATACGTGTTCCCATATAAATGCCATCAGCACCAAGAGCTTGGGCCGCAAGTAAACTTTGGCCATCATTCATGCAACCGGCGGCCACCATAGGAAGCTGAATATGTTTTTTAAGATAAGGGATCAACGCAAAAAGTGAAATGTCACCGCCATGGCCCCCAGCACCACTCCCCACAACGATCAGACCATCAGCACCTAAATCTTCAACTTTACGAGCATGTTCTAAACCAACAACATCGCAAAATACTTTAGTTTTTGTGCCCCGAGTTCGACGAATAATCTCTTTGGGGCTTCCCAGAGATGTGATGATGAGAGGCACTTCGTTTTCAATGGCTTTTTCGATTTGTTCTTCTTGTGAATGATTGGATTTTTGGACGATGATATTGATTCCAAAAGGTTTTAATTGAAGTTCTTGTTTCAGTTCACCAATCACTTGGATATAATTTTCAATAGGTCTAAAATTAAGGGCCGGAAACGTTCCTAAACCACCCGAATGGCTGGCCGCCAGCACCATAGCCTTATTACTGACGAGAAACATGGGGGCTCCAATAATAGGATAGTCGATGTTAAACATTTCAGTGATACGGGTTTTTATGGGGCTGGGCTTTTTCATGAATCCTCTTTTTAAGAGATTTACAAATATTCTGGCACAGGGTAAATCTTCAATGATGATCAAGCAACTAGAATCTTATTTGTCCCAAGAAGCAAAAGCCAACTTAAGACTTAAAGCCTTTGCACTTACAAAAGTACCACTGCTTTTTTTAACTCGAGCCCAAGTCAAAAGTATCAATGACAAAAAATGTGAAATCGATATGCCCTTTTCAAAAATAATTAAAAACCATTGGGGCAGTGTATACTTTGGTGCTCTCGCCATTGGCGCTGACGCCTGCGTTGGCTTACTGGCCACCTATAAAATCGATCAATCTGGCGAAAGTGTAAGCCTCGTTTTTAAATCTTTTAAAGCCTCGTTTTTAAAAAGAGCCATGGGTCGAACAACATTTGTTTGCGATGAGGGTCAAGCCATCGATGAGCTTCTTGAGCGCACATTACAAAGTGATCAAAGACAACATAAAACTATTAAGGCCTATGCCCTTGTTGATCAAGAACGGGTGGCTGAATTTGAACTGGAATTATCTCTCAAGAGAAAATAATTTTTATTGGCTTTATCCTATTGAGCTCAACTTTAGTATTGATTGTGTCAAAATAAAACGTTTTAAAAAATCTAAATAAGTACATCAACACTTCTTTTTATGACTTTCTTCTTTTTTATTATAGACTTTCATCCTTATTTTTTCTCATTTTAACAATTCCTTACTACCCTTTTTTATTTATTTTTTTTATTTAAAAAAAAAGACCGAAATCACGACTCAAGTCGAGCCCATTTTTTTAAAAAAAAATCAATAAATCCGATAAGTTGTGAAAGTTAAAACTATGAAAAATAAATACTTAATAATTTTCATTTTTCTAATCATGAGTTGTGGAATCGATAAAGAAGGTTCTGCACCTCTGTCTTCTGTTCTCTCTAGCGGAGAACTTGATCCAACTTTTTATAATTCAGGCTTTCTCGCTCTCAACAACGCTGCTGGCGGCAATGATGATGATTTTATTTATGGAATTGCAAAAGATTATAATGATCGAATTATTGCTGTTGGAAGTTCAGTGAATTCTTTAGGGAACACTGATCTTGTTGTCTGGCGATTTACAAGTGACGGCGTGCTTGACACATCTTTCAGTGGTGATGGAAAAATGACTCACGACAACGCCGCTGGTGGCAACAGTGATGATGTTGGGTATGGAGTCGCCATTAGTGGTGCCAACGAAATTTATATCACAGGTTACTCGATCAATGGTGCCGGCAACCGAGATATGGTGGTATGGAAGCTCACAAGTTCTGGTGCTCTTGATACGAGCTTTAACACAACAGGAGTTTTTGTTCACGATGGTGCAGCCGGCGGAAACTTACAAGATCAGGGGCAAAAAATTGCACTGATGAGCAATGGCAGCGTTGTTGTCGCAGGCTTCTCTGATCAAAATCTAACCAACCGAGATATGGCTGTCTGGAAGCTCACAAGCTCTGGCGCCCTAGATACAAGTTTTAACACCACTGGATATGTCACTGATGATGGAGCAGCCGGAGGCAACAACGAATGGGCCAATTCACTCAAAATCGATGCCAGTAATAATATCTATGTAGCCGGTCAAGCAGAAACCATGGCAACATCATTTGATATGGCCCTGTGGAAGTTCACAACAAACGGCGCACTGGATACAAGTTTTAATTCAACAGGAATCTACACCCAAGGTAATATTGCAGGTGGTAATGGAATTGATGTGGCCACTGATCTTGTGTTTGATAGCGAAGGTTCAATCTACGTTTCGGGTTACTCTCTCAACTCTTCAGGCAACAACGACATGGTGGTGTGGAAATTCAATACAAGTGGCACACTGAATACCGACTTTAATGCAACTGGAATTGTCATGTTTGATGTCTCAAGTGTATTCGGAGGCGCCATCAATGATATCGCCCATTCACTTTTGATTGATAGCCAAGGTAAAATTGTTGTTGTTGGAACAGGGAATGATGACCTAGTGCTTTGGCGCTTTAATACCAATGGCGAATTGGATACCAGCTTTAATGTGGATGGATTCTTCTCCCATGATTCAGCCGCCGGTGGATTTGGCACTGATTCTGGTGTTTCGATTCTGCAAGATCCTTTGAATAGGCTTTATATCGGCGGTTTTTCACGCAACAGCTCAGGAAATTTCGATGCTGTTATTTGGCGTCTTCGCTAAAATTACCTAAACTTATTTTTTTCTAGAGTTTCACAAATTTTAAGACCTTTTGAACTTGCCTTGATTCCCAGCGCAGTGTACTTTTTCCAATTCCTTAGCACCTTAAATATAGGAGACCCATATTATGCGCTCTCGATCAATTCTCTTGGCTCTAACACTGATCACCACTGCTTCTTGCCAACCTCAAGCTTCCAAAAAAAATATTTCAGAATTTTTAGTTGAGGCTAATCAAAAAATTAAAGATGAAAGTCATTCGGCCAGCGTCGCTAGCTGGGTGCATGCGAATTTTATTACTGAAGATACCACCCGAATCTCATCAGAATATAATGCCCGCTTTTCAAATGCTGTTACTCAACTCGCCATCGAATCTAAAAATTTTAAAACGGGTTCTAGTGATGAGCTTCGACAAATCACTCAACTGGCTAAAGTTCTGGTGGTGCCATCACCCAATGACGAAGCTAAAAATAAAACCCTCAATAATTTGAAGTCAGAACTAGAATCCATTTATGGTAGCGGAAAGTTTTGTGAAACCAAAGACAAGTGTTCTACCCTGGGTGACCTTGAAAAGATTATGGCAAAATCCAGAAACCCTGACGAACTTCTTAAAGCATGGAACGGCTGGCATACTGTCGCCTACCCGATGAAAGACAAATATCGCACCACTGTTGAAATGGGTAATCTCGGTTCCCGCGAATTGGGTTATAAAGATATGGCTGATCTTTGGAAGTCGAATTACGATATGACCTCCGACGATTTTGAAAAAGAGTTGGATCGCCTTTGGGGAGAGATCAACCCCTTTTACGAGCAACTGCATTGCTTTGTTCGCTCAAAGCTCAATGAAAAGTATGGTGATATTGTTGATCCCAAAGGCCCAATCCCAGCTCATTTGCTTGGAAACATGTGGGCCCAATCTTGGGATAATATTTCTGATATTATAGGTCTTGATGAATCCAAATCCATTGATATCACAACACTCCTGAAAAAATCCCAATACAGCTCTCAACAGATGGTTAAAACTTCAGAGAACTTTTTTGTGTCTTTGGGAATGCCACAGCTTCCGGAGAGTTTTTATCAAAAATCACTTTTCGAAAAACCAAAAGACCGGGATGTGGTTTGTCACGCTTCTGCTTGGCATATGGACCTTGAAGATGATGTTCGTATTAAGATGTGTATTGAAAATGACGAAGACAACTTTCGCACGATTCACCATGAACTGGGTCACATTTATTATTATTTAGCTTATAAGGATCAACCTGCACTTTACCAAGCCAGTGCCAATGATGGTTTTCATGAGGCTCTTGGAGACACCATCGAATTATCAATAACAGCTGATTATCTTAAAAAAATAAAACTGCTTTCTGAAAACACTCAGCTATCCTCTGATCCTAATCCAGGACTGATGCGTATGGCTTTAGCAAAAGTTGCATTTTTACCGTTCGGTTTATTGATAGATAAATACCGTTGGCAAATATTTGATGGACGCACATCCTTTGAAAACTACAACAAAGACTGGTGGAAACTGCGAGAAAAATATCAAGGTGTTAAAGCGCCGAGTGATCGACCCTCCGAAGCTTTTGATGCCGGAGCAAAATATCATATTCCTGGATACACGCCCTACTCGCGTTATTTTTTAGCCCACGTACTGCAGTTTCAACTTCACCGCTCACTATGCCAAACAGCTGGGCATAAGGGTCCACTTCATGAATGCTCTATTTATGGAAGCCTTGAAGCCGGCGAAAAACTTTGGACCATGATGAAGCTTGGTTCCAGCCAACCCTGGCCCAAAGCATTGGCCACAGTCACAGGTAGCGAGTCTATGGATGCCAGTGCTATGAGAGAGTATTTTAAGCCCCTTGAAGCCTGGCTGATTGAGAAAAATAAAGGCAAACAGTGTGGCTGGACTCTGAGCGAGTAATGGATGGGGTCCGATTGACCCCTTAGCCCTTACGAGTTGCAATAGAGTACTGTGCTAAAACTTATTCCTCTATATGCCCTACTTTTTTTTATCTCTGGATGTGTGACAGATCCAGAGATCGATGAAAATCTGGATGATCAATTTCCAAAAAGTCCACCTTCAGTCTACACACAATACAAATCGGTGGAAAATCAGTACAACGATATTGATCTTAATTCACTCTCCCAGGAGTTAAACATGGGGCGCAGTTTACAAACTCTAGGTTATTATGAAAAATTATTTAATACCTGTAAAGTGAAATCCAATAAATCTCCACGGCCCTATTGTGAGAACCTGTATTTTTCACAACTTCATTTTCATATGATGTGTCGGGACACGACCGGGACAGTTGAAACTGTCCAACTGACTCCTCTCTTTAGCGATCAGCTGCGCTGGAAAAGTCATGGACACAAAGGCTTTACCCAAACCAACTCTCAGGGTTTTGGAAGACTGGATTTTGTTTCAAAGCACTCAGCCAGGCATGATCATCTTTATTTTTATATCGGCAATAAGATTGCTCGAAAAAGCTTTAAAGATTTCTGGAAACTCATCTTGCCTCAAGCTTGGTGCGCTGAACATTGATTTATCTCAAGAGGATCATCATCCTATCATAAAAGGATAACTCAAATCATGAATCAGGTTTTGGAATTTTTAAGGCCCAAGTCTTCAATTCTCATTTTTTTTATCCTCTGTACTTTCAGCACTTTTATTTTTCTATACCTGAGCGCCACTTACTTTATTTCTCATTCTGAGTTCTGGGCTATTGCATCCGCAAGACTTCTTGGGGAAACCATTGGTGAGGCTATTGTGGTTTACTACAAGACCTTTTTTTATGCTTTATTAAAAATATTTTATTTTTTTCCAATGAATAATTTAGATCATATTCATTACTCACGACTTGCCTTTGGACTTTTAGCTGCAACGAACCTGATCTTACTTTTAGTTAATATAATTTGGATCACAGGTACCTACAGGGCCTCGATTCTTTATTGGTTTTTTCTGATGACTTTACAAGTTTATCTTTGTCATGCTTTTCGGGTTCGCGCCGATGTGGTGTCATCTTTACTGATTTTGATTTTTTATAGCATCGTGAACTTGAATTATTTGAAGAACAAAAAAACTTCACTCCTGAACCCAGTTTATCTCGTTCTTTTAACTCTTGCTTTTTTATCCACCCCCAAAGCGGTTTTTTTACTTTTTGCTTTTGTGATTTATTCGCTTTGCCTGAATCAACAAAACCTGACTCGCCTTGAAATTGTCCTTTTTGCCCTGATTCATTTGTTTTTTCCGCTGGGACTATTACTGAGTATTTCATCCCTACTATTTCAGACTGGAGTTTTTGTAGAAAATCCTTACACCCTGGCCTTACAGTATCAGATCAACACCACTCGTGACCTTTTTTTAAGTCAAAATTGGTCCCATGTTTTTTTAAGTTTAAAAGCCAACTTTTTTCACTATTTATTAATTATTTCGGGCTACTTTATTTTCTTTAAAAATAAAGAATTAAAAAACGATCGGCTTGCCTTTTCTCAAGTCATCTTAAGTCTTCTGATATTAGTGATGACTTTTATTCAGGCTGAAAAGTGGCCTTATTTTTTAGCCCAAATGATTCCCTTGATTGGATTACCCGCTTTATTTGTTTTTAATTATTTTAAAAAGCCTTATCAATCTCTCATCATTTCATTAACTCTGATTGCAACTCCAATGATTATGTTTATTCCACAAACTCTTTTCCCCCATAATAGAGAGCAGTACTCCACCATCAGTGAACTCGAAGAGCTTTTTAGAATACTTCCAGAGGCTAACTATTTTGATAGTGTAGGGGCCCTACCACGCTATCCCTCAAAGATGTGGTTTCTTGGACCCAGCGACCCGCTTTCGAGAACCTACACCTTAGAAAACATTAAAAGAGAACCCACAGATTTTATTTTTTATACCTCTAAAGTGGACCTTGCATCCCCAGAAATTTTAACAATACTTCATCAAAATTATTTTTTACTGCAAAACAATATTTGGATTTTAAATAAACATGCTGAAATATTTAAAAGCAATTCACCAAAGCTTAAGATCACTTCTTTAGAATTTCTTTTTATTTATGATTACTTACCAGTCACTCGGTTTTAAAGCGATCTCACACAAGATACTCTGGTAAATGTGTTACCGTCTGCATAGACCGGTGAAGGAATACCCCTTTGAAAGTTGGCTGCTGGCAAGTCCGCAGGGGTGCCTGGGGCACAACCTTGGTATACAGAGAATCGAGCATTGGCATTAAGCTCAAAAGAAGCCACACCAGACACCGTTTGACTTGTATAAGGACCTGTCATCCCAGAGGCAATATTGTAGGTGTTTGCAGGTGTCGTCATGTTATGGAGTTCAATCTTAAATCCCGCAGGCATATGATAAACTTGGGCCGAGACTGTACAAATATAAGTCCCAGGCCTTAAAACAAAACTTGTGGCATTTGAACTGACCACGTTACTACCGATATCATGGGCTATGGCTGCAAGTGGGCCAGCCTGAAGACTTCGATATACTCCAGTTCCAGCAGGGCATGTTCCACTACGAGCAAAAGCGCCATTGTTCTGATAATGGCGAACTTCAAGAGGTTCATATCTCATGAGATCACCGCGGTTAAAGTCAATTCTATAAGCACCAACGTTAATGTTATTTGATGGATCTGATTTGTTAGCTGGGTTAACTACTAAATCACCAACCACATGCACCACCGGTTTATTACAAGGATTCACACCACCTGGGCAACGAGCAGTCCAACGCAAATTGTATCTAAAGGGGCAAAGATTGTTACCCGTCGTAGCATTAAAAGTGTTACAAAGAACACCCTCTGGACTAAAGCCACCTGTTGCTGAAGCACCCTGAAAAACAAGAGTGTTCGCCCGATTATAAATATTGAAATTCGTTTGAACTGCACCATCAGCACAGTTTCCAACGGTGTCTCGAAGACAGTTGAGTGTGGTGTTGTTTGTCGCGTGAATCACAGAGTTGGCCCAAGCATTATTGTCTTTAATGTTGGCTTCAATCAAATTCTTCATTTGCAGAAGAACGTCTTTTTTCTCGGTCTTTTTTTGAATGGAAACCATATTGGTGAGAAGAGAAGACATCCCAAGACCAACAAGACTCATGATGGTCACAACCACCATCATCTCAACTAGGGATAAACCCTTTTGGTTACCAAGGTTACGAACAAAAAAACGAGATAAAAATGATTTGTTTTTCATACAGGTTACGCCCACCATTATGATGATATTGTAACCTCAATATTTTCAATAAAGTTAATAAAAAATGATCACTTTTTCATGAACTCGTCTAATCGCGACCTCATGGCAATTTTTCTTAGAATACTCGTTCATTCTGAGACAACGGTTAAATAAATTCACTCTACAAAAGTCTGGATCAAAATGAGAAATGAAGGGGTAAAACAATACCACTCAGAGCACCAATCGCATTGGCACCCATATCGTTATAATCATATCTTGCGTCTTGCATCTCTTTGGCCTGCCCCACTAAAAGAGTTAAAGCTAAAGTCAACGCCACGGAATGTACTTTTGAGAAATTTTTTGAGCGCATGGTTAGATAAGCCGGTCCCGCAATAGCGTTTGAGACAGCAAAATGCTTTTGCTTATCCTCTTGGCCCATGTCTAAAGCAAAGACATCCATGGGTAAGAATAGACAGATAAATACGACAAGTATGATTTGAGTCCGTTGGTGAATCATTTTATTGTTAGATTTCAAAAAACATACCGTTTTAGGCCCCCTTATTGAAAAATATTCCCTACAAAATACCTTTCAAATCTGTATAATCCCCACTTCCTTAATGAGGAGTTTTTTTGGGGAAACTGAATCTTCTAGTTTCAATTTTTATTTTTTGCTTGGCTCAAAAAGCCCAGTCCCAAGTTCTTTTTGTACAGTGGAGTGACGTTCATTCGGCTTTAAAAAGCTTTACTCAACAAATTCTTGCCATAGACAATTCAGCCCAAGATTTTTTAATGAGAAATCCCAAAGGAGAAGTGGTGATCGTCGTTAATGGCGACTTCACATCGATCAACCCCATGAATATTAAAGAGGGTGGATGGATTTCAATGGATGGCCTAAAACTACTTAAACAACGCGGTTACACCCTTCTTTTTATACCAGGCAATCACGATGCTTTTGATTGGACCGTTCGTATCAATGGGGCTGATCTTTTTTTAGAACAAATGAAAGCCCTCAAAGAAGCCGGTGTCACCATACTTGCTGAAAACTTTATAGGCAAAAATCCAGAGTTCCAAAAGATCACAAGCCCGTCTTACCGACTCAAAACCCTCAAAGCCCCCTCCCATATTGTGGGTCTGACTCTTCCCACTTTAATGAGCAAATCTAATCTCAGCGAAGAAAATGCCTCACGTCTTTTTACTGGCATCGAAACTTATCATGAGAGCATGGATCGGATATTACCAAAAATGGCTCAAAACGGAGTCAGCAATATTTTTTGGTCCATCCATCAGGGGCATATGAAACTTCAACGCCAAGTTTTAAGAATTATTAACGAGACCTTAGTGCGCCATTCAATAAATGTAAAAACACCGCTCATGATGGGTGGGCATGATCATCAAGTGGCGTCCTACAGAACTCGCGGCACCCATATCAGTGATGGAGGATCCCATGGGTCAATGAACATCATCGAGGTAGATGAGTTGGGTCGGATCTCACAAAAGAATTTTCGTCATATTGGGATATCCGAGGACTCACTTAATCAAATTAAGCCAGAGTCTTTTCAATGGGGTCAAAAATATTTAAATTCGATCAGTGAAGCAGAAATCTTACAACAGGATTGGCTTAAACCTTTTCATCAAAGAGTATCGAATCTTGTCAGCACATCAGAAAAACGATTAGCAAGAGTTCTTGGGCAGACCAGAGGTATAGATCTCCATAAGGCCCATCTTAAACAAGGCCCTAATGAACTGGGAAATTTAATTGCTGAATCCCTTGTCTCTTGGGCTAAAACTTTGGGTATTATTCAAAAAAACACAACCCCCATTATTGCCATGATCAATTCAAGTTCCTACCGCCTTGAGGCACCTATTCCTGCTGGCGAGATGACAGAGTTTGTATTTAGAAATATGTATCCCTTTAATAATGAAGCCACACTTTATTATCTCTCTGGCCAAGAGATCAAAGATCTTTATTTTAGCCTCAGAAGAGTTTATTCGAACAGTGATAAAACACTTTTTAGCCCCCATCTTAATTATGATGCCAAAGAAGTGAACGGAGATTTATTGATCAAAGAAAATGGTCAATGGAATAAGATCGATACCAAAAACTCATACTGGATTGTTATTGACGGTTGGCTTTCTGATCACCGATTTGAGCAAAGTTACAGAATAAAAGAATGGCTTGAAATTTTATCACGCAACCGACCTCGCGCGACTCGCCCCTATCAAGATGTTTTAGTCAAGTTTATGCCCCCACTGATCGAGAACCATGAACAATTAGGACCTCGCCCCCTACAGTGTCGATTCGCTTTTCAACTTGTATTGAATTAAGAGAAATTTCTTTAAAAACTGGCTTATAAAATAGAGGATAACGGAAACTCGCTCATTTCAAGATTCCTTGAGTTTTTCAACCTGAGTCAAACCCCACTTAAAAATAATGGGACCAAAAATTTCGTTAAGGGTGACAACGGCAATGGCCAGAGACGCAATTTGAGGCCCAATCAAAGGGATCTTATCGTAAACAATAATGGCTAAGCCAATAGATAAACCCGCTTGAGAAATGAACGGAGTAAATCCATATTTTTTAAGTGAGTCTGGACTTTTTGCCCAATGATGGGCCCTGTTTTCTGAAAGCCATGTCATAAAAACTCTCACTAAAAAAAGCATCACAACAATCGGCCAAATCGCCACGATCTCTTTAAGATGAAGAGACGCACCGGCCGTCGCAAAAAAGAGGATCATGATTACAGACGATAGCGACTCGATGGTCGAAATCAATTTCTCGGACTGTTTAGAAAAATTAGTCACCACAAAACCTGCCACCACAAAAACTAGCAAAGTATCGTAGTGCAGATACGAACACATGGCAGTGACACCGTAAGAGATAACAACAATAAAAAGCATAGTTTCTCTTTTTATGAGCCATAAATAAAAGATAATAAAAAGACCAAAGAATGTTCCTGCCGCAATAGAGGCAATGATTTCGCCGACGAGCGGAGTTAAAATAGAGATGGAAAATTCTTTATCAGGATTTAAAACTGAAGTGGCTAGTGTGATTACAATTGAAAATAAAACCAAAACTAAAACATCAAGAACAACAACAATCCCTAAAGCGTGTTCCGAAAGTTTATTTTTAATTTTTGTTTCGCCAAGAATAGCGACAACAGCCGCTGGGGATTTTGAAATCGCAATGGTCGCAAATACAGCAGACAAAACAATCACAGTTCCAAGCTCTAACCCTTGAAACTCAGGAAAGAAATCTCTCAGCAGAACCATGGCACCAGTCACACCAAAGCCAATTATAAAAATATGAGTCCAAGTGGCATAAAATAGGCTCTTAAAATTGTTTTTTAGCATGCTCATGGTGAACTCACTACCGGCATGAAGGGCGATCAGCGCCAGCGCCAGTGAGTTCACAAGCCTGAGCTGCTCGACCTGTTGGTCTTCAACAATTGACAAAACAGATGATCCACTGAGAATTCCAGCAGCTAAATATCCCGTAAGACTGGGTAGCCCCACCATCTGACAAAGTCGTCCCATAGCAATGCCACCGAGAACTAAAAAGCCTAAACCAAAAAGAGCATTTCTTTGTAACGGAAGTTCAAAAAAATGGTCGATGGACAAATAACTGACAAGTACAAGGGCTACGGCTGTGAGGCTTTTAAAAACTATTCGCCAACTAATGGTTTCAACAGGTCCGCTCATGCTACCCCATCCTCACTTGAAGTTTGTCCCCAAACTAGTTCAAGCAAAAGTGCTAAAACATCATTGACTATAAAAGCGATACAAAAAGTGCTTAAAATAAACTGGGTTTGGGGGCTTCTAAATTCAGACAAGTGAAGGGATAAAGAAACAATAATAGCTAAAGAAGATATGGGTATCATTTGAGTTAAAATTTCGATAAGAACCATTTTTCTGAGACCAAACCAGACAATGCTCCATTTGATGCAAAAACGCAGCAAACAAAGAATCACACCTAAAGTGAGAGTTTCAAAACTCAAATCTAAAAAGAGTCCTGCAAAAAAAGCTGTGATCAATAGTAACGGCGGCTCGGTTTCTTTAAGTTTAGGGTCGCTGCAAATTCCGTATTTGTGAATGAGACTTAATGTCCAGCCAAGGGATAAACCCACGATCACTTCAAGCAGTCCCATTGAAACAGCCCAACCTGCACCAAGAACGCAAAGTCCTAAAAGTGTCAGTCGAGCATAGGAATCCAGTTCTTGTCTTGTGCTAATAATCAGACGGCAGACAAATCCCAGCAGGACTCCGATAAGTGTTGGATAAATCAGTCCGGTGTATGAAGAGATAAAATTGAGTTCAGGATTAAGCCACTGAAAAAGGCTCACAAAAAAGACAAATAAAAGAAAAGGGTTCTCTTTAGTACTAAAAATAAGGGAGCTGAGCATCAGTGATATTAAAACAGCACTGGTCACGGTCTCATCCATCTGAAAAAGAGGGGTGGTAACCCCTTTTTTAAAAACAATGAAACTGATAAAAATAAAACTCAAAAAAAGAAAAAGTAAGTAGGTTAAGTAAGTCGGAACAAGCTTCTGAAAATTGGCAAAACTAATTTTTTTCTCGCTCAAGCGAATACCAGCTAGAAATGTGAGCCATAATAGAGCGACCTTCACTGCCCAACTTAAACTGTCACGGGTTGATGGCAAAAGGGGCATAAGTCCGTAATCCGGTGAGCACAACACCCCTAATACTAATGGTATAGATAAAAATGAAAATGATTTCGCGCGACTAATAAAATCCAAATTTGAAAATAGGATGGTCAGCGAAAAAAGCCCCAACAGGATCAAAATAGCGTTCAAGTTGAAATCTCCTGAAAGTTTTCTGTCATTTGAATTTCACCTTTGTCTTGGGCGCGAGAAAAAATCTCGTACAAAAGATTGGTGTCTTCGTTGCGAAAATCAGAAGTTTTTAATGCCAATTGGAAAGAGCTCTCGCTTAAACCCCGGCATTGGATAATAACTGTCTTCTCTTCGGGCATGAGCTTTTTAATCTTTTCAAAGGTTTCAGTTAGACCCGTTGTTTTTTTAATCGCAAAATGAAACTCACGCGGCGGGGCCTCTCGACTCTCTGAAAACGAATTAAATAAAAGTCGAATCATGGGTATATGTACCCTTCCCCCTTTATGGGGAACAAGAGTCAGTTGATGAAGATGAATATCGGTGACTTCACCACTCAGCTCGCCCACTTGTATCCACTCGCCCACTCGAATATGACCTTGCCAAATAATAAAACTACCCGCTGCAATAGATGCCAGAACTGGTAACTGAGCCAGGGTTAAGACAACTGCGGCACCCACAAAAATAAATTCTAAAGGTGTATTAAAACGTCCAAAAATAGAAGCCACAGTCAGCGGTAAAAAGAAAACAATTAGAATAGCTGGTCCCCAAAAATCAACCACAGGCGTGCGATTTTCTTGCAAAAACTTCCAAGAGATTCGACCTGACCGAACACCTTTAAGATAAAGATGAAGAACTTTTAAGGAGAGCTGTAAAATAAAAAGTAAAGAGAACGCAAGGATCAGCCCTGGTATGGATTCGAGTAAAGACTGGAGGACCTTAAAAGTTCCAGCTAAAAGCTCGGCAAAAAAACTACCCATCAAATTTCGGCTAAAAGTAAACTGACCAAAGATGGCAGCCGTTGTGGTTAACACAACCACAAGATATGTGAGCATTCTCCCCAGAACGAGGAGAGAAGCTAAGAGTCCACCCAAAGTTTGCCCAGTAATTAAAGTTTCAGAGAGAAAAATAAGGGGCTTAAACTTATCTTTTTTAATTTCAATCAAGCGATCAGCTTTATTAAAAAGAATAATCACGCGACGAAAAACAACAAAACCAAGGAGTCCAAAGAAAACTGAAAGAAAGAACTTTAAAGCAAGCTTCTGAATCTTAAGTTGATCCAGAGTTTGAGAGACAAAAAGGCTCATCTCGCGAAAGGCAAAATCGGCATACTCTTGAAAGTTTTCAAAACCCGCAGCTTTTGCGTCTTTGCTAGTGAGTTCAAGAATTTTAAATCCCCTGACTTTGACTTCAATAAGACGAGGATTGATAAAATTCACTTCGACAATTTGCCCATCGGGGTTAACCGGTTCATCCAAACTCATCGCTTTTTCAAGAGCAGTGCTTGCTTCTTGGGCACGCTTAAGCTTTGCCTTTTTATCATCCTCGTTTTGGTAGGCTATTTTAAAAAAAGTTTTTTCTTTAAATAGAATAGGGACCGATAAAATTTCTTTTTCAGCCTCAGCAATGGATTCGACCTCATTAGGTTTTGATTCCTTTAATTCCACTTCTTCATTATTTTTGACACCTTCAGCGGGATCGGGTTGAGGCCTATTGTCATTACGAACATCAATTGTATTATTATTGGTGTTCACAGGCTCTGTCTGAGCAAAAACTGAACTCACACTGATCTGAAAAATTAAGACTAATAAAATAAATGCCATATAGTTCTTCACACCACACTCCAAATTGAAAATTTATACATCTCAATCTAACTGATGCCCCCATTCCCGTGAAGAACACTTGCGTTATACAGGTACCAAGGTCCTTTTCCGGTGGACCTTTTGCGGAAAAGGAACTTGGTACCTTTTGCGAGTCCATTTTTCGTAAACCAAGAGGAGCTTTTAAAAAATAATTTTGGAAGCTTTTCAGAGGATGTGTGTTTTTCGATATGAATTTAGATGAGGATATCGGGAAGTGCTTACAAAAAAGAAACATGGGATTTTTTTGCGGAAAAGGGACTTGGTACCTTTTGGGAAAGTTGGTCGGCCCGACTGGATTCGAACCAGCGACCTCAACCACCCCAAGGTTGCGCGCTACCAGGCTGCGCCACGGGCCGACACAGCAGACACTTGTCACCAAAAATGACCGCCTTGTCAACGGGCTTTCTTGTGTCATTGGTCTTGAAGCAATTCAAAAGCCCTTACGGGCTAAGATCTTGCAGATTTATGCCTTTTTTATGACCCCCAGCACGACTCCAAAAAGCCAAAAAATGTAGAGTTTTATGATAAGAGTTTGGTCACCATGCTCTATTACCCCCACCAAGGTCTGTCACTACTGGTCCAACAAAAAATTAGACTCATCTTTATACATAAGTCTCCCGATAAAAGTTTATCAATTATTATGAGGGAGGTCCCATGAGATCATTCATTACAATCTTCAATCTAATCTTTTTAGCTTTATCTTTAAGCTTTTGTAGTTCTTCACCCAAAACTGAAGAGCCAGAGCTCACTGATGAGAACTATCAATCCAGCGGCGTTTTTGGAGATATTGAAAACGAAGCTCGCAGCACAAGTTCTGAGCCCTACTCAGATGATGACTATGGTCAACTTGATGATGAAGATGCCAGTGATGAAGATCTTTTTACCAGCAACGAAGAAGTTGAGCCAGTCAAACCAGAACCGACGGCGAAGCCAAAACCACAAGCTATTCAAAAAGTCGTAAAGCAAAAAGTGCAAAAGTCCAATAAACCAAAAAAATCTCAAGCTATTAGCAGCTCACAATCCTCCGCATTTAGAAATGGAATGTACGGAGTCTCTAAGGATTGTAATATGCATGCCAAAGCCAGCTTACAGTCTAAAAAAGAAGGCACTGTTAACCGAGGTAAAAAACTTTGGATGGAAAACCATGATAAAAACTGGGTTAAAGTTTTTAAGAAAAGTGGTCCAGTGTTTATTAACAAAAACTGTTTACAGTAATTATTTTTTAAAACCTGATCTCATAATAAAAAAAGGCCTCTCTTAAAAAAGAAGGCCTTTTGTTTTTTTAACTCTTATTTTACAGATTCAAGGTCTCACGAATAGTGCGAATGTTTTCTAACAAAGACTGGGCAAATTCAAAAGATAGATCTGATGAAAGATGGTTGTCTTGGTTCTTGGCCTCAATCACAGTATTTGATTCTTCAACTTGAGGCTTGTCTTTAACTTGTTTTCTCAGTTTTCTAAGGGCACTTTGTGCCCCTTCAATTGAAAAACGATCTTCGTGAAGAAGTTTTTTGATAAGGAGTGCTGTTTCAACATCTCTTTTAGAATACATTCTTTGACCATTTTTGGATTTTTTGGGCTGAAGAATATCAAATTCAGATTCCCAGTATCTTAGAACATATTGTTTAACACCCACATAATCGGCGGCTTCGCCAATTTTAAAGGCCATTTTATCAGGGATATTTTCGATCTTTTTTTGCAATTTAAAAGTGGGTGAAATCCATTCGATTTCAGAAATGGCTTTGTCTTCTTGAGCGCTGGCAAGAGCTGCCTTTTGCTGAGTCTCAATCAGCTCTGAACTTTGCTCTTGAACCTGGATTTCCTCAGCCAAAGCCTCTTCTACAGTGATCTGAAAGCTGGGATGGGTTTGTTCAAGAAGTCGCTTCCACTCATTCATCGTCTTCGCCTGTATATTCCTGTCCGTTAAGAATGGCTTTAAGAACTTGGCTTGGGCTAAAGTTAAGAACACGTCTAGCACTGATAGTGATGCGATCACCCGTTTGTGGGTTACGCCCTATGCGGGACTTCTTTTCTCGCACTTCAAATTTTCCGAAGCCCGAGATTTTGACTTTTTCGCCACTCATCAAACGATCTTTGAGGGTGCCAAAAACCAATTCAACCAGTTCTGAAGCTTCTTTTTTTGAAAAACCAATCTTCTCGTAGACTCTCTCAACGATGTCGGCTTTGGTCATAGTGGATTTGGAAACGTTCTTTCCTGCCATTGAGAAGCCCCCTTAGATGCTTAACGACTGTGTATAGGCTACCAAGTTACTGAAAACTTTCAAGTTTTATCGAATTTCTAGCCCTAGCTTTTGACAGACAGAGTTAACAATTTTATCCCGAATCTGGTTGATAATCTCGTCATTGAGAGTCTCTTTGTCGCTCTGGAAGCGCAATCGAAAGGCTATGGACTTTCGTCCCATGGCCTCAAGGTCCTTATCCTGATAAAGGTCAAAAACGCTAAGTTCAGTAAGAAGCGGGCCTGCCCCTTTTTTAATCTCCGAAAGTATTTGTTCGCTGGCCAGTCCCATGGGGGCCAAAAACGCTAAATCTCGTTCAACTGATGGAAACTTAGGAATAGATTTAAACTGCGGCGAGCGCGGTTGACGAAGAGACAAAGAGTCAAAATTCAGCTCGCACCAAGCCACTTCATTGCGTATTTTAAGCTGATCTTTAATCGCTGGGTGAAGCGTACCTAAAAGACCCACCGTTTTACCTTCATAAAAAAGAGAGGCTGACTGGCTGGGATGAAAACCCGGTGGCGTTGGGGTAGACTCGTCACTCTGCTGCCATCGCCAGTTTTTACCACCCATGGATGATAAAAGGGCCTCGATCACAGATTTGAGTTCATAAACAACAACATTCTTTTTTTCTTTGTTCCAAAGAGTTGTGGATTGTCCCCAAAATACAAAAGCCAAACGATTTTCTTGTAAAAATTGTTTATCTTTTTGGTAAGAAACCGGTGCTATCTCAAACAAACGACCATAATGATGACCATGTCTTTCGTTGAAAACTAAATTTTTAAGAAGAGATGGCAAAATGGATTCGCGCATGACAGAGAGTTCTTCGCTAATGGGATTAAGCAGCTCAATGGCTCGGTCTCCCCCACTCAATCCTAAATTTGTAGAGCTTAAATAATTGGACCAAACCTGATTATGATCACTGGGGCCAATAAAAGCGTAATTCAGAGCTTGTTTTAATCCAAGGCCCGAGAGGGTTTTTGTGATCTTGCGGGTAAAAATATACATGGGATCATGCAATGTGGGCTCTGAAGAAAGCTGGGGTAAATTTTCTGCAAGCGAGTCGTAACCATTAAGCCTTGCAAACTCTTCGATCAAGTCTTCTTTGATATTGATATCCCAGCGAAAACTAGGGGGAGTGATATCAAACTGATCACCCTGACTTTGAACTTTACAACCCAAACGCAGCATCCAATTTTGAAAATCATTATTCTTAACTTCAAAGCCAAGACGCTCGCTCACCTGCTGAGTTGTGATTAAAATATTATTTCTTTTTAAAGGCTTTGGATAAAGATCAATAAAACCTTTTTGAACTTCACCACCGGCACAAGATTGAATCAGAACCGTGGCTCGATCAAGGGCCTTTAATGTTTGCTCAGGGTCAACACCACGAGAAAATCGGTAGCACGAATCTGTCTCAACACCATGAGCGCGGGACGTGCGCCTGACACCTTCAGATTTAAAAAAAGCGGATTCAATAAAAAGATCAACAGTCTCTGTGCTCACACCAGAATCAAGACCACCAACCACGCCGGCAAGGGCCACGGGCTTTTCGCCATCGCGAATGACAAGATCAAGTTCAGAGAGTTTAAGGCTTGTACCATCAAGGGTTTTAAACTCTTCTTGGTTTTTTGCTTTTTCAATAGTGATTTTATGCTGTTTTATTTTGTTGAAATCAAAGGCGTGCAAAGGCTGGCCATATTCAAAAAGAACATAGTTTGTAACGTCCACAACATTATTAATCGATTTAAGTCCTATGGATTCAATGCGACTTTTTAACCAAGGGGGTGAGTCTTGAATCTTTACACCTTTAATCATTCGACCGCAGTATCGGGGACATGAATCAGCATCAATCAATTTCACTGAAATTTGATCATCTATTTTTTCACCCACTTCTTTAAAAGAAGCTTGTGGTAATTTGATCTTACGATCAAGTAAAGTTGAAAGCTCTCGAGCAAGACCAATGTGACTTAAACAATCAGCGCGATTAGGAGTCACGTTAAGTTCAAAGACCACATCAGAGTATTCATTAACCTGGGCAAGGGGTGTCCCTATTTTAAGTTCTGGGTTAAGAATTAAAATTCCATCAGAGCCGGCAGCAAGACCCAATTCTTCATTGGAGCAAAGCATTCCAAAAGACTCAACACCGCGAATTTTTGAAGCCTTGATTTTAAAATCACCTTTAAGAACCGCTCCGACTTTAGCAACGGCAACATTGTCACCGGTTTTGTGATTTTGGGCTCCACACACAATCTGTAGCGGCTTATCTTCACCCACATCCACTTGGCAAAGGGTCAGCTTATCGGCATCGGGGTGTTTACCCACCTCTAGTAAATGGCCAACAACCACCATATTCCAATGGTCGGCCGGGTTAACCATCTCTTCGACCTCAAGCCCTGCGGCCGTTAGTATGCGAGAAATTTCGGGTAACTTTTTTCGATAGTCATCAAGCTCAATGTATTCACTGAGCCAATTGAGAGAGATCTTCATGATTCAAACTGCCTTAAGAAGCGAACATCGTTTTCAACAAAAAGTCGGATGTCGTTAATACCATATTTTATAATCGCCATTCTTTCGATCCCAAATCCAAAGGCAAAACCTTGCCACTCTTCGGGATTAATTCCTGCTAGCCTTAAAACCTCTGGGTGAACAAGGCCACTGCCGCCAATTTCAACCCAACCTGTATGACTGCACATTTTGCAACCCTTGCCCTTACAGAGCGGGCAAGAACAATCCACCTCTGCCGAAGGTTCGGTGAAGGGAAAAAAGCTGGGGCGAAAACGGGTTTTAATCTCTGATCCAAAAAATTCTTTAATAAAAAAAGAGATGGTCCCTTTAAGGTCGGACATGGATACTTTTTTATCCACCAGCAAAGCCTCGATCTGATGAAAATGGGGCGAATGGGATGCATCACTATCGTTTCTAAAAACTCCACCAGGGGCAAGAACACGAATCGGAGGTTTTTCGCTCTCCATGGTGTGGATTTGAACGGGACTTGTGTGAGTTCTTAAAACATAACCTTGCTCAACGTAAAATGTATCTTGCATATCACGAGCAGGATGGTTTTCTGGAATATTAAGGGCCGTGAAATTATAATGATCCGTTTCGATCATGGGGCCAGAGCGCACAGAAAATCCAATGCGACTTAAAATATCCACAATTTCATCAATCACTCGCGGGATGGGGTGGACAGTGCCAAGGTTCACTTCTGGGCCAGGAAGAGAGAGATCAATTTTTTCTTTTGATAGCTTTTGGCTCAGTTCTTGGGATTTTAATTTTTTTTCTTGGGCCAAATAAAGTTCATCGAGATGAAGGCGAGCGGTATTCACTTTTTGGCCAAATTCGGGCCGCTCTTCTTTGGGAAGACTCCCAAGCTCTTTCATGAGAAGGGATAACGACCCAGCTTTTCCAAAAAATTTGACCTTCACCTGATAAAGCTCGTCACTGGCGAGAGCCAATAAAATTGCTTTTTCAGCTTCGTCTTTGATCTTTTCTAATTTTTCCACTAACATGCCCCCATAATTAGTGATTTGATCAATATTTTCAACGTATTCGGCGGTGGCGTGGCGCATAAAAACGACAGCAATTGGAGCCCCTACAAGGGCGGCAAAAAAGGTGCAAAAAGAGGAGTTCATAAAGCTCCGGTCAAAATCTTTAACTACAACGAAGCCAACTCTCGTTTGCAGGATCTTTTTATCAACCACGGCTTTGGTGAAATCGTTGACCATGAAAAGCGCGAAAAGTTGACCCGCTTCTATCTACTTCTCATGGAGAATCAAAAACGAGAAAATTTTACTCGCCTCACTTCACTTAAAGATGTGGGTATAAAACATTTTTTTGTTTCAATGATTGTTAATAAGCAAACGCCTCTTAAGTTTCCACTTCTTGATATGGGCACGGGACCTGGATTCCCGGGCATACCTCTCAAAATTCTTTTAGGCCCTGAGAAAAAGATTATTTTGGCCGAAGGTGTGCAAAAACGTGTGGAGTTTCTTAAAAAAGTGCGCGATGAACTCAAGCTTGTCAATTTAGATATTATTGGCCGTAACGTGACCCCTGACTTTGTATACCCAGTCGGTGGCGTTATTACTCGTGCTGTTGAAGACGCTCGAAACACTTTAGCCAATGTTTACAACTGTCTTCCTGAAGGCGGATGTGTTTATTTGATGAAGGGGCCCAATGTTGATCCCGAAATTAAAATGGCCCTTGATGAATGGGGCGATCGTTATAAGTTAGAAAAAAACAAGGCTTACATTCTTCCCAACACCACTCACGAGCGAAGACTCCTTGTTTTTAGAAAAATTAAATAACTAATTAAGAATTTTAAAAATTAAGCTTTTAAAAACGGATCTCTAAAAAACAGAGGATTTTAATGGTTCATATCGATAGTCCACAGAATAGTGTTTTTAAAAGTCTTCTTGAGTTGACAAAAAGTAAGGGTGTCAAAGATCAAATGAGGGCCCTTGTCAGTGGTGAAAAAATCACCCAAGAGATCTCGCGCCTCAACCAATCCTCTTTTTGGATTTGTCAAAAAGATCAGATCCCTAGTGGAGATCAATCAAGAACTGTTGTCTTAAGTAGCGAGCTTTTTAAAAAGCTTGATGTTTGCGGAACACATAAACCCTTACTTTGTGCAGAATTTAGTCCCATCGAAAGTTTAAGTTCTGTTGACTCAACCCAAGCCCAACTTTTTGTGGCACTCAGTGACCCCACAAACCTTGGTGCTCTGATCCGCACCTGCGCTGCTTTTCAGTGGCCCCAAATTATTTTATTACAAGAATCAGCCCATCCTTTTTTACCCAAAGCCATAAGAGCTGCCAGTGGAACCTGTTTTGCCACAAAATTTTTTAAAGGCCCATCCATCAAAGATCTCAATGATCCCGAAATCGTGGCCCTGGATCGTGGGGGAAAGATCTTAAAAACCGGTGATCTTAAAAAAAATATGAAGCTTCTTGTGGGCGAAGAAGGGCAAGGGATTCCAGCCCACTTTGTAGGTCAAAAAATTCAAATTCCCATTTCAAATAAAGTTGAATCGCTCAATGCCACCATTGCTACAAGTCTTGTCATCTATGACTGGAGCCGAATTTAATGCTGCAATTACAATCTCTTTTGGGGCTTTTTGTTTTTGTTTTTATGGCCTTTCTTTTTTCAAATAATAAAAAACGTATTCCATGGAAAATGGTGAGCATTGGTCTTTTTTTACAGGTCATACTGGCATTTTTAGTTCTAGGTATACCCAGACTTGGATTCAGTGGACCCTTAAGTGGTTTTTTTAAAGTGGCTAACGACGCTATTTTAAAAGTTTTAAGCTTCACTGAGGCTGGTAGCTCTTTTATGCTGGGACCCCTGGCCGATCGAGACCAAAGTGGTTTTATTATCGTCTTTCAAATTTTACCTATTATCATATTTTTATCTTCTTTAATGGCCGTACTTTATCACATTGGTGTTATGCAGTGGGTGGTGAGATCCTTTGCTATTGTCATGCAAAAGGCTTTAAATATCAGTGGTGCAGAATCTCTTGCCATGTCTGCCAATGTTTTTGTGGGACAAACCGAAGCTCCGCTGATCATTCGCCCCTATCTTAAAAAACTGACTTCATCAGAGCTTTTTTCTGTGATGACCGGTGGTATGGCCACCATTGCTGGCTCTGTGATGGCCGCCTACGTGGGGCTTTTAAAAGATGTGATCCCTAATATTGGGGGGCACCTTTTAACCGCCAGCATTTTATCAGCACCGGCAGCTCTTGTGATTGCAA
>CAYMBT010000003.1:0-30029 GCA_964388755.1 uncultured Pseudobdellovibrionaceae bacterium
TAATGCTGGTTTCAAAGTTTGTTGTTCCTGCAGAGCCTGTGACCGAAATCATATCCATACCAATTCTGGCTCTGACTCCCAGGCTATCAAAAAGCGAATAATCGATAAGGCCTTTAACACCCATGGTAGAGCCTGACATATCGGCGACGTTACTGACGTTTTGTGTGGCCATACCAAAGCTACCCATAAGACCAAAAAGAAGACTGGGTTTTTCTGGGTCCGGTCCGCCTTCAGTCAGTGCAATATCACTCGCTTTTTCTGTGCTATCCATTTTTTCTTTGCGAGGAGACTTACCGGTGTAAGTCGCTGTCAGCATTCCTTTGCTGGCCTTACCTTTACCAAGTTGGGCAATAACTTTGTCATTTTGTTTTTTTCGAACAAGGACTAAGCCCTGTTTTTTACCAGCTGGGGTAGTAATATAAAGTTTATCACCTTGATTAATAGAGCTGATTTCGCTGCTATCAAGTTTAATGAAAACTTTTTTACCTTGTACTTTGACCACTCGGCCTGCAAAAGAATTTTCTGCAAACAAGAGAGCTGAAAAAAACAAAGATACCATGCTTAATGCCAAGATGCGGTGACTCATGAAGACTCCTTAACTATACACACAATGATATGTAAATAAGCGGTCACGGCCAAGTCCAATGTATAAAATGATGAGATATTTCGGTGACTTAAGCTACTTTAGTCTAGCTTAGTATAGGGACTTAGGTTTTTTTAGGAAAAAAACAAAGCTCGGCAAGGGGGCTTGATGCATTTTATGGTCCTTTTTAAACTATGGAAAAGAGACTTGGTAGTTTTGATAAAGGTACTGAAAAAGAACTTAGTACTTTTTATTTTGACGCAAAAAGGATTTGGTAATTATTGGGAAGGTACGTGTTGTTTATTTTAACGGAAAAGGGACTTGGTACCTTTTAATGGGGAAGGCAAGTCGGGTGGACTTGCCTTTTTCTTCGTGTTTTTACGGAAAAGGGACTTGGTACTTTTAGAAGGGGATTTCTTCGTTGCTGTCAAAAGAGGGCTCGGGGCCGAAATCTTGTGAACCAGAGTTGTTGTTTCCGTATTGAGCTGCTCCGCCGCTTCTTTCGTTGGCACCTAAAAATTGTACAGTGTTGGCTACGATTTCAGTGGTGTAACGTTTTTGACCTTGGGGGTCTTCCCAAGAGCGAGTTTGAAGACGACCTTCAAGATAAACTTGACGACCTTTGCTTAAATGTTGACCACAAATGTCAGCCATTTTTCCCCAAACAACAACTCGGTGCCATTCGGTTCTTTCTTGTTTTTGACCGTCGCGATCCGTCCAGTTTTCACTGGTAGCTACACTTAAGCGACATACATTTTGACCAGAAGTGACGGTTTTGAGTTCGGGATCTGTTCCCAGACGACCAACGATAATGACTTTATTTACACCTGACATAATAATTCCCCCTTTAAAGGACACATAGTTAAACACCTAAAAAGCACATCAATGGCCAATTCGAGCTCAGCCAAGAGGATAACCTTACTCGAAAATGTCCACGTGTCGCAAAGAAAACTCGGATTCTAGCTAGCTGCGCCTATTGATTTATTCGGCACTCACTCTGGGGGGGGAATTCATGGTTCGAGCCTCAAGTCGCATAGAATAGCGAATCCCTTGCAGACTATCAAATTTATGGCGCTGACCTATGCTTTGATACATATCAATGAAGCCTAAAACCGTGCCTAGTTGGCGTTTAAGATTTTCACTGATGTTGAGATTGATTTTAAGATTGTAGCCTGTTGGGGTAAACTTTCCGCCGGGTTGAACATCAAAATAAACTTCTCCTGTCACATCGCCATGGAGATCGTTTTTAATGTCACCAATTTTACCCTCTTTAATTAAAATCTTTCGGTCATTCACAGTTCCAACCACATTCACTTCGCTGAGCTTTATGGCAGGAAAAGCCATGCTCATGCCAAAGTCACCTAAAGCGATATTTGAAGAGGGGATTGATAGTTTTTTAATATTCAATTTTAAATCACCCTTAGGTGATTCTTTAAAACTTTGATCCACATAAAGTTGCGACTCAAATTGAGTTTCACCATTCATGGTCACCGGAAACTGATAAGAATCTTTTAAAAATTTTGAAAGGGCTTTGAGTTGCATACTTTCCAGCTCAATTTTCAACCCCATTTCTGGACCATCAATATCAAGCTCGCGCGACGGACCAAAAGACACAGAAGCATCACCGCTAAATAACCCGTAAGCTTTTAGTTTTCCACCAACACCACCCGTAAAAAGTGATAAGAGTCTTGGGGCAAAACCCAGAGTTTTAATGGAAAGAGTGGGGGCATAAAGAGATTCGATGACCACGTTTTCCATTTTAAGACCCAACTGGGGAATCAGGCCAAAAGACAGACCATCAAATTGTAAATAAACATTACTTTGAGTCACTTTTGAAACCTGCAGAGTAATAAAGTCACTGAGATCATCGTAGGGAAACATCAGTACGAAACAAAAAGAAGTGGCCGAAATTAAAAAAAGAATTTTCTTTTTATGAAAGCGAAGAACATTTTTGATGGCATCAAGAATCTGAGCAATCATTATTGCGCCTTTCTTTTAAACGGTGATTTTTTATTATTTTTAGGGTCAATCACTTCAATCGGGTCTTGGGGAACAGAGAATGTGGCCAGTTCATAATCAACATTAAAATAATGGGGGTCTTTACTGTCTGCTTGAATAGCAATATTCATCAATTGACTGCTGTTGATTGCGCTTAAGCCTTCACCGATTTTAATCACCTGTTTGAGGTTCAGTTGTTTCAGTGTGGTTTTAAGCCCTGACTGTTGAATAGTCTTTGGCACAAGGCTTGAGTCAGCAAGATCTGATACAGGCTTTGTTCCTAACTTTTGATCAGCCATCACACGTTCTCTAATCAATTGGTCTTCAATGAGACTTGTTAATGAGTCGGGCGACGGAGCCGGTGGTGGTAACTGTATGGTGCGAGCAAGGCGACCAGCACGAATAAGTTCGCGGGTCAGTTGACGGTTTTCTTCAAAATAAGATAATTTTTCTTCACCGGAAGCCACAAAAGAGGCGGGGATGCTGTAGATAAAATAAACTCCTAAGAAAATCGAAAAGTAGATGATCAACTTTTGATAAAGTGAGGGTAAGTTATCAAAACGCTCTTTAAGTTTAATAAAGAGTTCGCTATCCTCAATCTTATTTCTTGTGGTCTTAAGAGACTCTATCAATTGCTCTTTTAAGGATTCAAAGTCCATGACACTTCTCTTTTTGTTGAGCCGATGATAAAAACATCGACATTCGTTATTAGTTCTTTCTTTTCACTTTAAATAAAAAAGCAAAAGATTTTTTGCCATCTTCTTGGCTAATTGTTGCTGGTATACTTTTTACATCAGAGGCTAAAGCAACACCTTTTAAAGCTTTTTGAATTTCATCAATCGTGGTTTGTGAGTCCGCCACACCTTGAACATTGATCTCTTCGTTTTTAACAAAAAGTCTGCGGACTTCATAATTTTTCTTTTCTTTGTTGCTGGGTAAAATTTGTGAAAGATCATTGATCCATTGAATGGGTGAATTGATTTCACTGAGTTCGTCATAAACTTTGACCAGTTGAGCTCGTTTATTATTATCTTTAATATAACCCTTAATGCGGGTTTGTGTCGCCGTTGCGCCTTTAAGACCAGCAATCTTACTGGCTTGATCCAGTAAAACTTCAGAAGAAACTTCTTCCATCTGTGTGGTTACAGAATCCAATGCGACTCCATAGATCAGGTAACTGACGTAAGCCACACCAATCAACTGAGCACTGTAGCTCCATTTGTCCCAAAACTTTTGAAAGATCTGATTTTTTTTAAGCAAATGAAGCTGGCGAAAGTTCACTGCCGGATTCACCGGTCGACGCAGGCCTTCGATCGCAAGACCGAGTGCTGCTTGAAAAGTTTCATTGAGATCCTGTACGCCAAAAATCATGGGTTCAGTCATGGTCAATAGCGGATTAGATGAATTACAAGGTTTCTCTAACTCTTGGGTGAAAAAGGGACCAATGTTTTTAAGTTGGCTCGCGGGTCCAATAATTTCAACATTTTCTATATTCACCTGATAATCCGCTTGAGCCAGCATCATTGTAAGGCGCAAAGATTGAATCAGTGGTGCAAATGATTTGGCCACAGCCTCGGACATTTTAATTTGATCTTTATTAGCCCCGGTTGTTGAAAGCAGTAAAAAAGCTTTTTCGGGCATCATTTCTATGGCTGTGGGGACTGGCACTTGAAAAGCTTGAGAAATACCAGCCGCAATTTTTTCAGTTCCCCAAAGAATGCTTCGACCCCAGATCATGTGGTTTTTACTGACAATTCCCACAAAAGTTTTGGTATGACCGATGTGAACAATCATCTTGTCACCTTCGTGATCAAAACTTTCTTTTTGAGATTGTTTTTCTTCGGGTGATTTGTTCCAGCGTTCATAAAGATTAGCGATGGCCGAAAATTCTGGGGATATGATGTCTGGATCAATATGGCTGCGGTTCATGATATCAAGTGTTTTTTCAACCTCATCAAGAATGCAGGCCATGGCCAAAACTTCAGCTGTATTATCGTGATATTGGATAATCCTAGAATCAAAAACAGCTTTCTCGACATCAAGTGGGATATCGTCTTCAAGCTCAAAAGCTAAACTTTTTTGAATCTTAACTCTCTCGCGAAAGGGAAAAAATAATTTTCTAGTACTGACATATTGCTGGCGAATAGAGCAGATCACTTTTGCGCTATCAGTATCAAATTCTTTTGATATTTGATTCAGAGTTTGCAATATATCAATCTCTTGGTCACTCGACTGAGGATTGAGAATGATATACTCTTTAGCATTTGCAATTTGGTAGTTACGATTGTTCGCAAGGATCTCAACGACTTTAATACTAAAGCGGCCAATGTCTATACCAATACTTCTCATAGTGATCCCATCTTGAGTTAAGTGTTCTCAATACCTCACGATTATTTATTCTATGTTAGTGATGTAGGGGCTGTCTATAAGCCTATCTCACTCGCTGAAAAATCATTCTTGGTGGTCCAGGTAAAAGTGGCTGTGACTTCTTTTGACTTTGGTCCTGTGTGGCGAGTCGTTTTTTATCTTGAATACACTTTTGGTTGGCCGTGGGTTCAGCGATATTTTCACACTGACAAGCATAAAGAGCATCGCCAGTGAGATCTCTACATTGGGGGTTAGCACCGCCACTATTGTTTTTCATGTCGTCAATCAAAGACTCTTGCAGGCGACCTTTAATGGCATTGGCATCAAAAACAACGGCTTCGATTTCAGTGTTCATGTTTCCAGAAACGCCAATACAAGAGATTCTAAAATTAAGTTCGGCGCCAAAAAAAAGCGGAACTTTATTTTCGTCTTCATTAAATTTTTGCGGATCAATAAAGGCTCCTAAAAATCCTATGAAATCTTTTTCGTCTTGAAAGGGGCCACCCAGCTCAGGATTGCTGCGTCTTTTTAAAATTTCTCGCACCATTTCGTCAGCGACCTGTGGGGGATAGTTGGTGAACAGGCTTAAAAGCACATCTCTTTCAGCCTGATTCACATTGATTCCTTTAACACCATAAAGTGTGATCTGTGGGGCAAGAAACTCAAAGATCTCATCAGTCATTCTGTCGACCATATGAAGTTCTTCGAGAGTTTTAAAAGGGCGGTTGGGTGGTATGAACTCGTTTCTAAGATCGGTGTAAAGTGAAGCTTCGCTTCCACCATTGAGGGAATCCTGATCCTCATCCACCCAATCGGCAATGTTGTTGAGAAGAATTTCAAAATCAAAATTAGCGTATCTCTCTGAAAAGGCATCTTCGCCGTTAAGCACTCGGGTCTGTAATCTTTGTAGAAGTTGGACTTTGGTCTTAAGTCTTAAGCTTTCTGATGGTGAACCAAGATCATTAATATCAATTTTTCCACCTTCGGCTGTAATTGACGAAACAAATTGTTGTTTGAGCAAAGAGCCGCCCACCGTTTTATTGATGGTTGAGCTATCAAAGTTACTAATATCTTTAGGAAGGCTCGGCGGCCAAGAAAGGGGAAAGCTCCAAATCATATCCAGCATACTCATGCCCGGCAAAAAACTTCCCAGCGACTGAGTGGCCTGTTGATAACCCTTAATTCTTAAAAGATTCAGTCTTAAACAGGATTGGGCCGCATAATAGGCCTGAACTTTTTTGACTTCAGTGGCCGAAGCAAAGTACTCCATCAAAGTCACTTGGGCTATTTCAGTGGTCACAAAAATAACAAAGGTCACTGTAAAAACTGCCAACATAATGGCTGAGCCGGTTTTATCTTTAAGGACTTTAAATATTTTTTTCATTGGGGAACTCCGCCAAGGGCTGGGTTCTGCCCACCCATGTGAGGTTCGTTGTTAGGAAACAAAACCCTCACCACCATGGTTTCTTTCAGTGGCTTTGCTTTAGGGTTATTAGGATCATCAAGCTCAAGAAAAATTTTAACCAGATGGGGAAATTTATTTTGATGATCAGCTCGTCCCTTGTTGTCTGATCTCCATTGATCCACCCATTCATCATCTTCTCTAAAACCTCGATAACTAAAACGAAGTGTGCGTACATTATGGGTAATGGCCGAGCGACTTCCACCTTCTTCGATGATTTCATCGATAGGGGTTTGAGATCTTCGCCAAATGCATTTTGATGATCCCTTGCTGCCTGATTGACAGGTCTCTAACTTATAACCCACTTCCATTTGGTCGCTCTCTTGGGCATTATAGCGCGTGCGATAGTGGTTAAGTGTGGTGAAGTTCAGTTGATTGGATTCGCCGGCAAAATGGGTGAGTTTAATTGGTGCAGGTCTTTGTTGCATAGGCTGTCCGGGTTGACCACCGGGGTTGAGTTTATTTTTTTCAGCATCGAGCTGTATTATTGCTAAGCGTTCAATTTCAAAAAAAACATCTTGGTAATTAAAAGCGTTTTCTATGTCACCCTTCATGACGCGAAAAGTATCATAAAGCATGGATTCAGTTTCGATTCGAGCCTCAATCTTTTTTTTATTTTGCACAGCCGTTCGAATGGATGCGGACACAAGAACTGTCAGCATGGCCATGATAAACATAGAAATCATCACTTCAACTAAAGTAAAACCTTTTTGCTTCATGGTCCACCACCAGCGGGAGCTCCTCCGCCCCCAGGAACACCCATAGGAATGGTGCGATTATAATCAATCAAAAATGTGGTCGCTGCATATTTAGAACTTTTTTTGCCGGCGGTATATCGAACGGTCACACGCATCTCTTTGACACTTTCGTTCATATACTCGGTGAGTTTATCAATAATTGTCAGCATCATCTCGTCATTACGTCCACCGGAGATAAGAATGGATCTTAGATCCGGCATTTCGAAGTCTTTTGATTCCATCACCCAACTGAATCGGGGGTGATCTTCAAATACACCCTCTTCTTTATCGGGAAGTTGGGTCAGTCGTTCGCCGTATTTGATTTCAAGTTCTGCAATAATTTGGTTCAAAAGATGGGCGGCTTGATTATTGATACGGATTTTTTGCACTCGCACCTGGTTTCCTGACCAAGCCATATAAAGAAGCATGGCAGAAGAAGACATGATGGACATGGCAATCATCACTTCAAAAAGTGAAAAGCCTTTTTGACCATTGAAAGAAAAAAATATTTTTTTCAGTCGATCAAATATTTTGAGCAATAAGTCCTCCGGTTCTATAGTCACTTGAGACACTGACTAGAATAACTTTTAATCTTTCTCGAGTATATCCTCTAAACCACGATATTCTGGATACAAATTGACACGTCCACTGATACCCTCGATAGCAATAGTCCAGTTAAGATTGTCTTTGTTGGTCAGGTGAATGGCGCTGGTTTGCACTCGGCCCTGGGGAAAAAAGTAAATATAAATACGCCCCTCTTTAAACTTTTCAACTTCGGGCCCATCGAGCTCAATGGATTCAAAGACAAGGCCATCGGGCAACGTTGCCGGAGACTTCTTAATAATACGAGAATCAGTGACAAAGCCTTGGGGATCAGGTGGTGGTCGATCTTTATCTTCACTGGGGCGATCAAGATTATTAAGGATTGCCTCTTCAAGATCATCACGCTCTTCTTCAGAAAGCAAAAGGGCTTGCTTGTCTGTACTTTCAATCCAGTAACTTTGCATTTTTTTTGAGTCCACGGGCAAATCAAAAACGATGCGATAGGTTTTATTATCGATACGTGCTCTTTGTCGTAACTTTTTAGCCATGGTCGAGAATTTTCGGACCGAAGATTTGATTTCTGTGGATGAATTGACAAACTTTCGAGCACCAAAGGTGACAAAAAAACCGATAATGATCAGTACAATCATAAGTTCCATCATCGAGAAACCACGGCTGTTGTTTTTAGTGTGAATCAGCAGTGGCTCATGATGGAACTGGAGCAATGAGATTGTCCTTTAAAGATCTTTAAAAGAAATATCAAGGCCGAACTCTGTTCCGCCTTCTCTTTTATCTTTTCCAAAAGAAATAATGTTAAATTCTACTCCGTCGGATTCAAAAATATAATCTCTACCCCATGGATCTTTAGGGATTTTTTTAAGATAGGCGGTAGGGCCCCAACTGTCACAAGCAGGATCACCCTGGGGCTCAGACATAAGAGCTTGTAAGCCTTGTTCGGTAGTGGGGTAAGTGTTGCAATCGGTATTATACATCTCTAGGGCATCAGCCAGCTTTTGCATTTCGATTTTTGCATTTTTGACTTTGGCTTTGTCGAGTCCACCAAAAAGTCGATTACCCATAGTTGCGGCGATAATACCAATGATGACCACCACGATCATAATTTCAACCAGTGAGAATCCACGTCTGTTGTTTAAAAGCATAATTTTTCTCCTCGATAATTTTAGATTTTCTATCTTAATCGGCAATGTTGGCGAGTTCAAACATTGGCACCATGAGAGAAAAAACAATCACACCAATAACGCAACCCATTAGGATGATCATGATAGGTTCAAGGACCGATGTTAGGCCCGTGACTTGGTTTTTCACTTGGAAATCATAGGTGTCACTGACTTGGTTAAGCATTTTCTCAAGCTCGCCTGTTTTTTCACCAATCCCTACCATGTGGATAACTATGGGCGGAAACTGATTTGATTTTTTTAAAGGTCCAGCTATGGACTCACCTTCACTGATATTGTCCCGCGCTTCGCGAATGGCTTTGGCTAAAACTTCGTTGCTCACAACATTTTTAACAATGTCCATCGCATTGAGCATGGGAACACCACCAGTCAGAAGTGTGGATAGTGTTCGAGTAAAACGAGAGACCGCAATCATTCGAGTCAGGCGACCAGAAATAGGTAAGGTCAGTTTGATGGCATCCCACTTGGGTCGACCGGTTTCAGAGCGCGTCCATTGTATAAACGTATAGATGATACCAAAACCACAAATCAGGATCATCCACCAATAATTCACCACCACAGAGCTCATACTGATCACAGCCATTGTGTACCAAGGTAGCTGCATTTCGGCGTCGTTAAAGATGCTCATCATTTGTGGCACAACAAAGATAAACATGACCGCCATAATTAAAGTCATAAATATTAGCATTATGATGGGGTAGAGCATGGCCGATTTAATTTTAGAATTGAGTTCGGCGCGATCTTCAGTGAATTCTGCCAGTCGCAGTAAAATCACATCAAGGGTTCCTGACATTTCTCCAGCCTCGCACATAGAAACAAAAATCTTATCAAAAATTTTTGGATATTTTCGAAGGGCTTTATGAAAAGGGCTTCCTTCGTTCACCAAGTTTTTACAGTCGGCCATGACCTCTTTCAACAGAGGATTCTCCATTTGGTCAGAACAAGCACCCAAAGCGTCGACCAGTGGAATATTGGCTTTAATAAGGGATGCAAGCTGCCTCGTTAAGTTAGAAAGATCATTCACCCCAACGCTTTTATTGTTTGAGACCTTGGTTTTCTTCTTTTTTTGCATCTTGGTTTTATCATTGAGATCAACCACAAAGATGCCATCTTTTTTGAGTTTTTGTCTGGCAGCGCGAATATTTTCAGCATCCACTGTGCCTTTAACATTTTTTCCGGTCTTACTAAGACCTTTATATTCATAAATAGGCATGTCGCTCCTAGACCTTTAAAAGTTATTCTAAACCTAAGGGTTAAGGGTTTCAATCCAGTAAAGCTGTTCTTTAAGCTGATCAGCCAAAGATAATTATTGAAAAGCAGGACTCTGACCATCGAACAAAGCTGCCAAGGACAAAAAAGCGAGGAACAAAAAATTAAAATCACTGGTCGGGCTGTCCGACGGTCTAGGGATTTTTTTGTAATCATTGTATAGGGAGTTTGTTAGACTTTAACCTATGGCGATGAAGTTTGATTTTTCGAAGTTAAAAGTAATAGGTGAAAAGTTGGGGTTTGGTCAGGCACGTCCCCCTTTTGAAAGTTTCTATATATATGGATTACTTTTCTTTATTGCCTATTTGATTGCTGATTTTTCAACAACATCGTTAAGAACCAGTATGTTGCCCATAGGTGGTGGAGCCAATATCAAACCACTGGGACAAAGGATGACCTATAAAAAACCTCCACCCTCGGTTTTTTCAGGGATCAAAGACAAAAATATATTTAATGCCGATCATTTTATTCCTGATTCAAAAGGTGAACAGCAAAAAGGCAGTGCTGGTGAAGATCAATCTGCACCAGTCTTAAGCTCCCTTCCCCTTGAACTTGTAGGAACCATCATTCACGCTCGTCATGAGATGTCGGTAGCCACCATTCAAATTCGCGGCAAGGATATTCATGCTGTCATGGAAGAAGAAGAGCTTGATTCTATGGCAAAAATTTTTGAAATCACCAGACACAAAGTGGTTTTTAGAAATCTTAACACCAGAAAGTTAGAATATATCGAAATCAAAGAAGAGAATGCCTTACAAATTGGTCTTGTTAAAGGCGCTTCAAGTGTTCAAACTGACCAGCCAGAGAAAACTAATTTTAAATTTCGTCGAGACGAAATAAATACTTACTTGGACGATCTTCCTCGTGTATTACAAGACGCAAAAGCAGTGCCCTATGTTGTGCCAGGCTCTGGTGGAGAAATTGGTGGATTTAAAATGGTAGCCATTAAGCCAGGAAGTATTTACGAAAAGTTGGGATTAAAGACAGGAGACATTTTAAAAGGTGTTAACGGCGAGGCCGTGGACTCTCCGCAAAAAGCCATGGAACTTTATCAAGCTTTAAAAAATTCAAACGACATACAGCTTGATATCACTCGTAATGGTCAAAGTTCGACACTCAACTACGAGCTTGAATAAATTCAATGTTTTAAAATTAAATAAAAAAGTGTCATCAATGGGTCAGTCAGACTGACATTCAAACGAAAGATAATAATGCGCTGCATTTTTTATAAGAAATCCAAATACGCTCTCGACTTAGGACGCGATCATAAAAGGTCTACGTTCAAGATGCTTAAGTTCTGAATATTTATGGGTTTTAATAAACAATGCGGCACCATAGGAAGGTCAGAATGAAGACAATCAATATCATGATGATGGTCACTTTGTTTATTTTTTTTACACCAGTCTCTTGGTCAAAAGTTGAGACTGCAAAAAATAAATTCAATGAACAGGTTTTTAAAAATTCAGCACAGTGGACAATTGCGCAAAATGATTTTTTTGATGGAGAGAGTGCTGAGCAAGACACCTTTATCAATGATGGCGCCAATGAAAACGCCGAAGTTCCAGTCGACATTGAAGAACCACCACCACCACCGCCATCAAGATTTGATAATATTCGTAGTCGATTTAACAGAGGTAACACAGACAATGGGGATTCTGGATTTTCGCCTCCGGTGACTAATAATCGTCCAGCAACACCGGTGACAGATATCAAAGTCCAAAAAGTAGAAAGCCCAAAGAAAAACTCGATCACTTTTGCTGAAGCTCAGCCTGAAGATATCACCGATGAAAACTTTCCAGACATCATCGAAAGCTTTGATTACCCCAATGCCAACATCATGGATGTGGCCAATGCCATTAGTAAGCTGACAAAAAAGAATTTTATCATCGAACCTGGAGTGAGCGGAAAAATCACCATCGTTGCACCGACTCCTGTGACCGTGGCTCAGGCTTGGAAGCTGTTTCTTTCAGCTCTGGCCATAAATAGTTACACCATTGTACCCACCAACGATGGATACCTAAAAATTCGTAAAGAAACCAATGCTAAAAACGATTCTATCGAAACCTATTCTGGGGCTTACTTTCCAACATCAGATCAGTTGATCACTCGAATCATAAAGCTTAAATATATTCAGGCTGAGGATGTTAAAAAGAGTCTCGAAAAATTTGTTTCAAAAAAAGCAGGTGATGTTGAATCTTATGAAAATACAAATTCATTGATTGTTTCGGGTTACGGCTCAAGTGTAGAAAGAATTTCGCGCATCATCGAAGAGCTTGATAAACCGGGCTTTGAAGAAAGACTTGAAGTGATCCCCATCAGGCACGCGAAATCAAAAGACATTGCAGAGTTGATCGAAAAAATTATTAAAGACGGTGGTAATGAAAAAGCGGGGGCCAATCGTTTTGCTCCATCGCGCTTTGGACAAGTCCAGGGTGGAAAAATTGAGAATCTTAAACTGGTTGCTCCGGATGAAAGAACAAATTCAATTATCGTTGTCGGAAATCAGCAGGGGATCGAACGCATCGACAAACTTGTTAAACGACTTGATTACCCCCTTGACCCCGCTGACGCTGGTGGCGTTTACGTCTATTATGTCAAACATGGTGAGGCCGTAAAAATTGCTGAAACTCTCAGCGGAATAGCTGAAGAGTCTAAAAAAGCGGTTGAAAAAACCAATACTGCTAAAGATGACAAAACCTTTACTGCTCCTCAAGTGCAAAAGCCCATTTTTGGTGGGAACGTTGTGATGAAAGCTGATGAAAACACCAACAGTCTAATCGTCACTGCGAGTAAACAAGATTACCGGGTGGTTAAAAATCTTTTGGCTAAAATTGATATTCCAAAAGATCAGGTTTTTGTTGAAGCCGTTATTATGGAGATGGAGGCCAATAATTCAAATTTCTGGAATATGAATTATATGAAATTCTTTAAAGATGAAAACGCTGCGACCCAAGGGACCCAAGGCGAGGGTGTGGCGCGGGTTGGATTTACTGGTGGTAACATTCAAGACTTGATCAACCCTACAAGTGGTAAAGGGGCCATTCTTAATCTAGGTGACCCTCGAGAAACAATCCGGATTAATGCCGGTGGCCAGCTCATTGAAATTCCAAGTTTGATTGCGTTGATTAGCTTTTTGAAAGAAAAAACCAACGCCAACATTTTATCCACACCCAATATCTTAGCCATGGATAATGAAGAGTCCGAAATTGAAGTGGGTGAAGAAGTGCCGGTGGGTGGAACGCAAAACTTTGCTATGCAAGGTGTAAGCTCAATCACACCGCAATTTAAAGATGCCACTATACTTTTAAAAATTAAGCCTTTTATTAGTCCTGATTCTGATATCGTTCGACTTAATGTTGAGCAAAAGATTCAAAAGGTCAGTACTCGCCAAATCCAAGCTGAACTTTTGGCTCAGTCGACCCAGTCACTGACCAAAAAAGTTCTTAAGACCAATATTGTTCTTGAGAGCGGTCAAACGGCGGTTCTTGGGGGTTTGATGGAAGATGAAGACACCATCTCTGAATCAAAGATTCCATTGTTAGGTGATATTCCACTTTTAGGTTGGCTGTTTAAAAATAGCACGGTCAGAAAAGTGAAAAAGAACTTGGTTGTTTTCTTAACACCTAAAATCATTCGTAACACTTCTGGACACAAATCCATTTTAAGAGAAAAGATGGCCGAAAGAATCGATTGGATTAAAGAAAACTCTGGCGGACGTGACCCTTACGGAGAGAGATTTAATAATCTGATGCGTGATTCATCAGCAAGCTCAACCACATACACTCCAACAACGGATGAAGTTGAACTTGATCTTGAAGAGGCCGTTCCTTTGGGCGAACCTTCCGGAGAAGTCGAAGAGTTAGGAACTTTTTAAATGGCATCCACCAGTTTAGCGATTGAGAGTATCATTCAAAAGTCGACCAGCTTGAGCGAAGCTCAAGTTAAAGAGCTTCTTGATTCTGACTTTGGTGGCACCACTTCTATTCGTAAAAGTTTAGAGGATATCCCAGAGCCCAATGCCGATCGGGTGATGGAGACGTTGGCTGGGCGAATCGGTGTTCCCTATATGAAAGAAGTCATTATCAATGATATTTCAATGGATCTTATTCGCGGTATATCCATTAACTTTGCGAAAACCTATGAAATTTTACCGATTAAAGAAGAGATGAGCGAAGTTCATGTGCTGACTTCAAACCCCCTTAATTTAACGGTTCTTGATGATCTAAGACTTCTTTTTAAGAAAAAAGTCAGCCCTGTCTTAACAACAAAAATTAAACTTCTTGATGCCATCAATCGTGTTTACGAAAAAGGCACCACCGACCTCGAGGGGTTGGATCAAATCGAAGAAGAGGATTATGATCTTGACGAGCCTATTATCGATCTTTTAGAGGCCGCCGATGATGATGCTCCGGTGATTCGTTTGGTGAACACTCTTTTTTCAAGAGCGGTGAAAGAAAAAGCCTCTGATATTCACATTGAACCTTATGAAAAAGATTTGATGGTGCGATTTCGCGTGGATGGTGTTCTTTATGATGTTTTTAAACCGCCCAAAAAATTACAAAATGCCATCACCTCTCGTATCAAAGTTATGGGTAATTTAAACATTGCCGAAAAACGTTTGCCGCAAGATGGTCGTATCCCGCTTAAAATTGGTGGTAAAGATATTGATGTTCGTTTGAGCACTGTACCCACCTCCCACGGCGAGCGAGCCGTGATGCGTTTACAGGATCGATCCAATGTGGTTCTTAATTTAGAGCAACTTGGATTTTCTCAAGCCAACCTTGATAACTTAGGCGATCTTCTAGAAAGAACTTACGGAATTATTCTTGTTACAGGTCCTACAGGAAGTGGTAAATCAACCACCCTTTATGCAGGCTTACAAAAACTCAATTCGATTGATACCAATATTATCACCGTCGAAGACCCGGTCGAGCAAAGAATTCAAGGCATTGGTCAGATTCAGGTGAACTCAAAAATCGGTTTAACATTTGCCAGTGGTTTAAGAGCTATTCTCAGGCAAGATCCTGACATCATTATGATCGGGGAGATTCGAGATCTTGAGACGGCCGAGATCGCCATTAACTCTTCTCTAACCGGTCACTTGGTTTTATCAACCATCCATACCAATGATGCGGCCGGAGCTTTTCCGCGATTAATAGATATGGGATGTGAGCCATTTTTAATCGCCACTTCACTTTTAGGTGTGATCTCTCAGCGACTGGTCAGAGTTTTGTGCCATCATTGTAAAGCCCCCTATAAACCATCAGTTCTTGAGATGAAAAATCTTGGGATGACGGATGCCGATTTAAAGAACTCAAATATTCATAAAGCGGTGGGTTTTAATAAATGTAACAACAAAGGCTATATTGGACGAACTTTGATCCAAGAGCTTTTGGTTGTGACCGAAGAGATTCGAACGCTTGTGATGCAAAGAAAAGACTCTGGGGCCATTAAAAAGAAAGCCATCGAACAAGGAATGAAAACCTTTCGTGACGACGGCATTCAAAAGGTGATCAACGGGATCACCACTATTGAAGAATTACTCTCTAACACCCAAGAAGATCTTTAAAGATCCTTTTAATACTTTTAAGCCGTTCTCCAGAACGAACTGAGTATGGGATCAAGGTCTATTGAACTCATGGATGGAATAGAATCCAGTCCCCATTTTTCAAATTCAGTCAGGCGAAATTGATAGTGTGGGCCGATGTGAATGCACTGCTGGATTTTATTTTCATTAAAAAGTTCAGCCACTAAAATAGAAGCCTCTTTGGACGGAGACTCGATCGTTTGATAAAAGCCATCGCTGTTCCACGAATAAGTCCCGTACTCTTCAAGAGGATTACCTGAAAGAAAAAGTGTTTGTGGTGAAAGAGTTTTAATATTTTGAAGCTCTTTAAAAAAATCACTTTCGTAAATAAGATCAGAAAAACTTAGCTTGTCGGCACAAACCTTCATGGCTGAAGTTTCATTGATCTGTCCTATTAAAAAATGCGGACGACTTCGATATTTGACGAATCGATCAAAAAGTCCAATTTGTACAATAGAAGTTAAAAGAGATTTAAGTTTTGTTTTCGACTCAAACTCTTGATCACTGGAAAGAAGATATGAAATTAAATCCAGTTGTGTTGGATTCTTTCCCCCTGCTTTTTCGATGATGTTTTGTGCTTGGTTAATCTTTCTTGAAACTTCTGGAATCCGCAAAATCGACGAGCGAATCGAAAAGTCGTCAAGCCCCCTCCTGCCTGAGAAAAGCAAACAGACACTATACATATGAACCCCTTCATATTATTTGATATTTATTTTTGTCCCACCCACTAACAACCAAATCTTCCGCTCTTTGGATATAAAAAAGATTTCAATCCCAATATACATTTTACAATCCCCCTCCCCCCAACAACATCCTAACAAAAAAAACCAATCCCAAAAAAAAACAACTCACACCCACATTCTCCATAACCACCCCCTCTATGAGAGGTAAATCCTCAAAATAATCACTCCCCATTTTTTTTTAAATTTAAGAAAATGAAGACAGACGTTTTAGCCCGAACTCAGCCAACTAATGCATCACGTTACGCACTACAAATGTTTAAAAACGAATCTTCTTATCTCATTCTTTTCAAATTCCCCCCCATCAATTGACCTCCTTCAAGCGGACGCGTTTTCGCCCAAAGGGCGAAATGAAGGTTAGGCAGGAGCCGCGGGCAATTGATGGGGGGAATTTGAAAAGAATGAGAAACGAGGACTTCGTTTTAAACCCTAAAAGTAACTGTACTGAAAATCAGGTGCAGGAGTGAAAGGATTAGGATGAAGGTGTGTTGGAAGCTTCTTCTCATTATCAAGAACTGAGTAGAGCCCACAAGGAATTTTAACATGAATAAACGAGCTCGGTGGACGAGTCGCATAATCCCCAAGATAGTTGGGATAAACTAAAAGTTCTCGGTTTTTACATTCTGAATAGGCACGGTCAAGAAGCGAATAAAAAATATCAGGATTATCGTAAGCCCCATGGGTAATATGTTTAACAGTAAAAGTATCCCCTTCTTTTGGTAGAGGTCTTGTCATAGACACTAAAGAGAGGGTTTTACTGGTGCTATAAACCTGAAAACTTTTTCCGTGGTATCTGTGAACCTGGATTTTTTGAATATCGCGATTGTTCCAGGGGGCCATGCAACCAATGATGTCTCCTTGGATGTTTCGTGCGATCAAAAAGTTTTGAATTGAAAAATTAGGCCACATTCTTGTTCGTCTTTCCAATTCTTCAGGCGTAATATTATAGCGCAGTGGACGACGCACTGATTTTTCAAGAAGATAGTGGCAAATAGCTTCAATGTCCTCGGTACGAGCATAGTCAATTTTAATACTTGATAGCGGAAGATCAGCAAAAAACTTTTTACCGTAAACCACGATGATAGAAAATTTACGAAACAGGTGATAGCGCGGCAAAGTGGTATTACGATTTCGGCGCCTTAAAAGCATATTATAGGCTTGGCTTTCATATTGTTCGAGATCAGAGAAAACGTAGGCACAATTTCTTTCATCCTGCGCTTTTTGAAATTGAGGCACAAATTCTTGAGCCCAACTTAAAGTCGCCTCGCGGGATTTAGAAACCCTCAGATCAGTGACGTAGCCCACGGTTTGTTCTTGGTCATTCACATAGGCTTTTTTAAAAACCATGGAGGCTAAAGCGTGTATGCTGCGATTTTTATCTCGTAAGATATAGGTGACAAAGTCATCAGAAGTGAGACGATATTGGTCAAAAAAAGACTCGCTTCGGATCACTTTATAATCATAGAGACCAGCAACAACTTGATTATTAAAAAAACTTTTTAAATCCTCATCGTCTTGAGCTCGAGCCAGTTCAATATTCATCATAAACGACTTGAACTCATCATTCAGGAAGCCATTCTATGGATTTAATATTCAGTCGATGATTGATCACTCGAGCGAGCATAAAAAAATAATCACTGAGGCGATTTAAAAAGGGGATTGCGGGATAGTCTAATTTTTCGATCTCACTGAGCCTGACACAAAGTCTTTCAGCCCGTCGAGCCACGGTTCGACAAATGTGAGCCTGGCTACTGGCGCGATGGCCGCCGGGCAAAATAAAGTTTTTAAGTGGCGGAAGTTCTGAATCCATAGAATCGATCCATTTTTCAAGGGTATCAATATGACTTGATTTCAGCGTGGGAAGCTTGGCGCTGATTTTAGGATCTGAACAAGCCAGTTGGCTGCCCAGTTCAAAAAGCCATTTTTGTAATTCGTGAATCGAGAAAATTTCGTTTTTAAAAAGGATTTCAGAATTAAGATTAGAAATCAGCAGACCAATATGAGAGTTGAGTTCGTCCACAGTTCCGTAGGTGTCGATACGCAGTTCAGATTTACTGACCTTTTTACCATCAACCAGTGAAGTTTGCCCTTGATCTCCGACCTTTGTGTATATTTTCATTATCGCTCCAGAAGTCTTAATTTATCCTATGCGCAATAGAGGGTCAAATCGGCAAAAGCATTGTCTTTAATCTTAATACATTTTATTCAAGAGATATGAACTTTAAATGGCCCTTTTTTGTGACGCTCCCCCATTCTGGCGAAAGTGTTCCTGACGAGGTGGTTTGGCTTAAAAATATTCCGGCCACCACTCTTATGCGAGATGTTGATCGTTTTGTGGATCAACTTTATCATCCAACAATCGATTTAGCCCAAATCCCTTTTGTCAAAACCCAGTGGCATCGTTATGTGGTCGACCTCAATCGAAAAACCACTGATTTTGATCAGTCGGCCGTTGTTGGAGCCAAAGAAAATGTGGGAAGATTTCCAAAAGGACTTCATTGGACAGTGACCACTCAAGGGGAGCCGCTGATCCTTAAACCAATGACCCAAGAGCTCCATGAATTATTGCTTAAAAAATATTACCAGCCGTTTCATGATTCAGTTCAGGATATGCGAAAAAAAATGAAGCTCGACCATCCAGAAGTTTATCACATGGATCTTCATAGTATGCCCTCTCTAGGGACTGAGATGCATCCAGATCCTGGTCAAGAGCGTGCCGACATCGTTATCAGCGATTTTCACGGAGCCAGTTGTTCTAGTGTGTTTAAAGAAATTGTGGTTGAGGCCTATGTTCAGGCTGGGTTTCAGGTGGCTTATAATTGGCCCTATGTGGGTGGCGGAATAACTCAGCTTTACGGTCAGCCTAAATTGGGTTTTAATACTATCCAAGTTGAACTCAATAGAAAACTTTATATGGATGAGGTTACTCAACTTAAAAATCAAGCGTTTCTCAAAGTTCAAGAGCAGCTCAAAAATGCTCTTTTGACTGTGGTAGAAAAAATAAAGGTTTTATCGAAATGAAAAAGCAGAATTCGACCTTTAAAAAAGTGATCAAAAGATTAGCTTCCATAAAAATTGCAGTATTTGTTATTCTTGCTATTGCGGCTATGTCAGCATGGGGAACCATCGTAGAGTCTATCTATAACGATGCCAAGCGTGCCCAAGAAACCGTTTATCATTCTTGGTATTCTTACCTCATTTTTCTTATTCTAACGATTAACCTTACGGCCGTGATTTTTGATCGCTACCCCTGGAAGAAAAGACATATCGGTTTTATCAGCGCCCATGTTGGGATCATCATTCTCATTTTAGGTTCAGTTTATACTCGCTACTTTGGAATCGATGGGTCCATGGCTTTTAACATCAATGAGTCGCGCAATCGTGTGACAGTCGGCGAGACCGATTTGATAGTTTACAGTGGACTTCTCACCGGTGGTGCTCGAAAGGTTTACGAGAAAGAGGTTCACTTTCTTAAAAGTCCTCCCAGCCCTGATAATCCCCATGTGATTGAAATCGGCAACGAGCAAATTATTATCGATGACTTTAGACCATACTCTATTCCGCAAAATAAAATTGAGGCCTCTGATAAAGACACTGATGGCCCCGCGTTGCGATTTCAAATCTCTAATGATCGAGTCAATCAATCGGATTGGTTGATGCTTGGGCGAGAGGGATTTGATGTTAAAGATTTAGGCCCCGCCAAAATTGCCTTGGCTCGTAAAGGGCGTTACATCTACGAAGGTGGAAACGTTTTGCTTCTTGAATACGAAGAAGGAAAAAGTGATGAACTCAGCTATGCGGTTTACACCGCTTCTCAACCGGGTAAAGTGACTCGTGGTCAAACAAAAGCTGGCGATGCCATTAATACCAATTGGATGGGTCTCACGTTCCGCATTCTTAAATTTCATCCTAAAGCGAAAGAGAGTTGGGAGTACGTCCCCTTAGAAAGGGCGAGCGAAGAAACCATACAAAGTATTCGCTTTAAATTTAAGGACCAAGTTCACTGGACCGGTATTAACTCTTCGGTGCGCTTATTTTCTGATGAAGCTTTTTATATTTTTATTTACGCCAACCGACAGCTTGAACTTGATTTCTCTTTGTTTCTTAACGAATTTCGTGTGGGTCGCTACCAAGGAACAATGCGTGCGGCCTCTTACGAGAGTGATGTTTCTGTGCAGGACACTGGCCAAGAAAAGTTAAAAACAACCATCTCTATGAACGAACCGCTCAAGTACAAAGGGTTTACTTTTTATCAAGCCAGTTTCAAAGAAGACGAAATGGGAAAACCTATTATGTCCATACTTTCTGTGAATCAAGATCCTGGCCGCTTTTGGAAGTATCTTGGCAGTTTACTGATCGTTTTTGGAATTTTTCATCTGTTTTATTTTAAATCAAAAAGGACGTCATTATGACAGGCAATTTTATAAAATGGATTTTATTTTTCTTTTACGCACCACTGGCTTTTGCTCAAAGTTACACCTACGAGTCTCTGCCTATACAAGATGCTGGACGAGTCAAACCGCTGATCACTGTCGCCCAAGAGAGTTTACAACTCATCCACGGCAAATCCACTTACGAGGGAAAACCGGCCCTTGATATTTTTACCACTTGGATGCTAGTGCCAGAGCCATGGGGTGATAAACCGATCATCAAGGTGGATCACCATGGTCTAAAGCAGGCGCTGGGTTACGATATTGAAAAAAAATATTTTTCAGCCAACGAAATTGGCACCCATCCTAGACTCAATATTCTTTTTGGTGATTTACAGGTTCGTACGGGCAGAAAAGAAAAGCTCAATGCTTACTATCAGGCTGTACAACGGCTTGAAGCTCAACTTCTTACATTTTATGGAATTAGCCAAGGGGGATTAAAAATCTATCCTCCAGAGGCGGGGACAGAGGATTCGTTTTGGAAGTCCATCCGCGAACTTGATCCTAGTGTGAGCGAAGAGTTTTTTAAAATCATGGCTGCCTACTCGACCCAGTTTGTGGGTGGTGACGAAGATGCAAAAAAGAAATCCCAAGAAGAATTAGAATTGGGTATTGCTTCATTCACTGAAAAAGCCAAGAAAAGGGGTGGCGAAAAATACCCTGACTACTCTGAGATGAAAGTTGAAGTTCATTATCAAAAACTAAAACCTTTCTTTTGGACTTGGATTCTTTATCTCGTGGCGGCTTTAATTTACGCTTTTGCTTACCTTCTCTCTGGTCGATTACTCAGCCAAGTGGCATCGATCTGCCTATTGTCAGCATTCTTCCTTCATACTTACGGTTTTATTCTTCGCTGTATTATTACTCAGCGTCCCCCGGTTTCAAATATGTACGAAACTGTGGTGTGGGTTGGCTGGGGTGTGATTCTTTTTGCAGGAATTTTTGCCTTTGTTAAAAAGAAAAAATTTATTGCTTTGACTGGATCTATCGTTGCTGCATTTTCAATGTTGATTGCCGATTTTGCTCCGGTGATTCTTGATGGAACATTACAACCTCTCGAGCCCGTATTAAGAAGTAATCTTTGGCTCACTATCCACGTGATGACCATTACCCTCAGTTACGCGGCCTTTTTTCTGGCCTTTGGAGTGGGTGATTACGGCTTATTTTTATTTATTAAAGATCTTAAAGCCAACAAAGCAAAAATCCATGAGCTTGCACAAGTTTGCTACCACTTGATTCAAGTGGGGATTGTTCTGTTAGCGGCCGGCACTATTCTTGGTGGTGTGTGGGCTGATTACTCTTGGGGTCGTTTTTGGGGTTGGGATCCTAAAGAGACTTGGGCATTTATTGCTTTAATGGGTTACTTAGCTCTTCTGCACGCCCGCCTTGTGGGTTGGGCCAAAGACTTTGGAATGCTCGCTGGTAGTATTGTTTCATTTAGTTTGGTGATCATGGCTTGGTACGGAGTCAATTTTGTTCTTGGTGCTGGTCTTCACTCTTACGGATTTGGTGCTGGTGGTATCGAATATGTGACAGGCTTTGTTGTGATTCATTTGGTTTATGTGGCTTATGCTTGGCTTGTGAATCGTAAATTCAACCTGATGTGAACGTAGTATAATTAAATGCTGCCATACTTATTTGGGGATGCGTTCCCGCTCACAGATCCTGTCCTCATATTCTCAATAGTTTTATTGCTTTTTCTTTTTGCACCCATTGTGATGAAAAAGTTTAATCTTCCTGGGATGATTGGACTTCTATTTTCTGGGGCCATTCTTGGACCCAATGCTTTGGGTCTTTTAGCCCGAGACTCATCTTTTGTTCTTTTGGGTGCCGTGGGTTTGACCTACATCATGTTTACAGCAGCCCTTGAAATTGATTTATCGGCGTTTAAAAAATACCGCTTTCAAAGTATCGTTTTTGGTTTTGTGACTTTTTTAGTTCCTCAAGGTATCGGCTGTCTGATTTCGTATTACGTTCTTGGTTTTGATTGGCCAGCAGCCATTTTACTGGCCAGTATGTTTGGTTCACACACACTCCTCGCTTATCCCATTGCCAGTCGTTTAGGACTTTCAAAAAATCGTGCTGTCACTACGGTACTTGGCGGCTCAATGATTTCAGACACCCTGGCACTCTTAGTCCTCGCCGTGATTGCTGCAACAACCGCAGGAGAGCTAACAGATTCTTTATGGTGGAGACTGGGTGTATCCATATCGATTTTTGTTGCGGTCGTTATGATGGGTCTCCCTAAAATTGGCCGTTGGTTTTTTGCCAAGTTTCCCGACGATGCCTCTGCACAATTTGTTTTTATATTATCTTCGGTCTTTTTATGTGCCTCACTTTCTCGCCTTGCTAGTCTTGAGCCTATAGTGGGAGCATTTTTATCGGGCCTCGCTTTGAATCGTTTGGTTCCCCATAATAGTATTTTAATGAATCGACTCAGTTTCACAGGGAATGCTCTTTTTATTCCTTTCTTTTTACTTTCTGTGGGGATGTTGATTGATTTCACCGTGATCTTTGGAAGTTTTAGAACCTGGTTTATTGCCATTGGTATGATTTTGTCGGTGATCGCAACAAAATGGTTAGCCGCTCACATTATCCGTATTGTTTTTCGTTATAAAAAAGAAGAAGGCCAATTGATTTTTGGTTTAAGCGTTGTTCAAGCTGCAGCCACACTGGCCGCTGTGATGGTTGGTCATCGTATTGGTCTTTTTGATGATGCTGTTGTTAACGGAACGATCATGATGATTTTAGTGACCTGCATCCTTGGGCCCTATGTTGTTAATAAATACGGAGCCCCTCTGGCTAAAGATGAAGAAGAATCTTTAGGAGAAAACACAGAGTCTGCAAAAATATTGATTCCCTTAATTTCTATGGATCAAGTTAAACCCACTGTAGAACTGGCTCTGGCATTAAGAAACGCGAAGACCAAAGAGACCCTGTGCCCAACAATGGTGATCAAGGATGTTCCCGAGGTCGAAGAGAAAAAGGCCAAGGCTGAAAAGATTTTGAATGCCGCCGTTGTTGAGATCAATTCTGGCGGAGCACCTTGTGAAAAAATTATTCGTGTAGAGGATTCCACAAGCCGCGCTCTCCTTAAAATTCGTAAAGAGGTGGGGGCAAAAACTATTTTGCTGCCCTGGGATTTTGGCTATAGTTTTTTTGGTAAAAAGTTAGGATCTGTCATCGACGTTTTAGTGGATGACCATTCGGTCAACCTTATCGTTAGTCATTTGGTGACAAGTCTGAGTGTGTGTTCACGAATTGTGATTTTATTTCCGACCGGTGTTGAATTGGATGACGCCTTAAAAAATAATCTTATTGTGATTGAAAAGTTAGCTAAAGAGCTGGGTTGCTCGTTAATGATTATCACAGCAGCAGAAGAGGCTAAATTTATAAAAAATGAATTTGATTCGATCGATAATACTCTCTCAATAAAATGGACTTCTTATTCCGAAGATCGGCAGTGGTTTTGGCAATTCTCTGATCAACTCAACGAGCAAGATTTGGTCATCATTCATGGCCCAAGCTTTTATAGTGCTATAGAAAAAGCCCAAGATTCTGAATTTTCATCTTTACACAAAAAAATAATTAACAAGTTTCCTAAAAATAATATTTTGATTCTTTTTGGCTCACAAATAAATACCAAAGTGTAAGGTCAAAAAATTGATGGACACAAAAAATACATCATCCAATCAATCAGAGAAAACAAAAACCAAAATCTCTGAAAACTCTCAGGATAAAGAATCTCAAGCCCAAAAAGAAAAAGTGAGCCTTAATCTTTTTGATTTTCTGGTGGCAGGCCTCATGCCACTTCTTGTGGGAAAACTTTTCGTTTTTTATTTTGGCATTCACTACTCTAAGTTCCCTGGCCAAGGCTATGGGACGGGACTTGCCATTTCTGCACTTTTTACCCTAGTGATGCTGGGTCGTTTTTTGTGGAAGTATCGCAATTACTCAGAATAAAGAATCAAGCTTGTTTTAAGCTTATTTTTAAAATGCCAAAGTGTTGTCAATTGTCCACAAACCCTTAACAATACGACGCGTCAGTTGGTGCCAATAAATAAAGCAGCCGCGCAAACTTCTTAACAACACTGTCAAATTCCATTACAAGTGAAAGGCTTTTGAAAATAATGTACTGATTGGTTTAAATCGTTTGTTGGCTGACGGTTTTAATTTCTCTTGAGTGGGCGTGGTCCATGAAGTTGGACCCAATGTTGAAGGAGTTTCGATGTTCTTGATCCAACGATCACACTTTTTAATATTATCCTTAATATATTTGCTATCATTCACGGCCTGTGAGTGGGGTTCTATTGGTTATAATAAGGGTTATGCCCCTGACCAGCCCATCCCATTTTCACACAAACTGCATGCGGGTGAGTATAAAATGGCCTGTGTCTATTGCCACACTCAAGTTGAAGTGGCCGAGCATTCTGCAGTGCCCAGTCTTAATATATGTATGAATTGCCATCTGGTTGTGGGTGTGGACAAAGAACCTATCAAACAACTCCAAGAAAAATACTTTAAAGGCGAAACTGTGAATTGGGTTAAGGTTCATATGTTGCCTGATCACGCCAAGTTCAATCACAAAAGACATGTTCACAGATTTAGCACACCTGACGATCGCTATCCGGCCTGTCAAAAATGCCACGGTGAAGTGGATAAAATGGACGTGATCGAGCAAGTTTCAAGTCTCTCTATGGGCTGGTGTGTGAACTGTCACAGAGAATCCGAGCCCAAGGGCCCACTCAACTGTTCAACTTGTCATCATTAATTGAGGAGCGAGAAAAGAGCGATGGAAAATATGCACGAACAAGCCACTCAAAAACCGACCAGCACTGCCTCTCAAACAGGAGAATCACTTCACGTGGAAAACCAAGACAATTTAAAAGAGCATAAAAGCTTAAGCTCGCCTTTTACCGAAGAGGGCAGTCGAACTTTTTGGAAGAGCCTTGACGAAAAGTACAATACGCCTGAGTTCATAGAAAAAGCCGAGGCTGAGTTTCAAACTTCCCCTCTTAAAGAAGAGGATAGTAAAGATGGCTTAGCCCGTCGTCAGTTTATGAAGTTGATGGGTGCTAGTATTGCACTTTCAACGGCCGCTTGTGTTCGACGTCCGGTGCAAAAAATTATTCCGTATAATAAACGCCCGTCTGAAGTCATCATTGGTATTCCTAATTATTACGCTTCAAGTTTTTATGACGGTCGAGAAGGTTTTGCTGTCACCATTAAAACTCGCGAAGGTCGTCCTTTACATATCGAAGGTAATCCCTCCTATCCAGGCAATGGAACAGGGGTGAGTGTTCGCGGAAGCTCACAAATTTTAAGTCTCTATGATCCCGATCGTATTCGTACGCCAATCATCAACTCTCAAGATCCTAAAAAAAGAGGTAACAAACTCTCTGTTCCTCGGGATTGGGAGAGTGTGGATAAAAGAGTCGTAGAGCAATTGAAAAAGGGTGGGGTAGCCATCCTCACAACTGACAGCACTTCGCCCACTGAAAAAAGTCTTTTGAATCGTTTTGCTTCAAATGTGGGTGCTAAAGTCTATCGTTGGTCGGCTGTGAATCAGTCTGAAATTTTACAAGCTTCTGAAATTTGTTACGGAAGAAAATCAGTTCCTAAATACCGTTATGATAAAGCCAAAATGATTGTCTCTATTGACGGAGATTTTTTAGGGACTCACCTTAACCCGACTGAGTCTTCAAGACTTTTTGCTTTAGGACGTAAGCCCGAAAATGGCATGTCTCGTATGGTTTCTTTTCAGTCGGTAACAAGTCTGACTTCTTTGAACGCTGATGATAATTTTGGTATTAAACCTTCTCAGCAATTGCCACTGGTTTTAGCCATGATCCATGAACTTTGTTTTGTACAAAATAAAGCGCAAGCACCGGCTTCTTTAAAATCAGTGACCGCACCTCACGCCCAAGTTTATCAAGAATTTGGCATGAGCGAAGAAGCGTTTAAAGCTGTCGTAAGCCAATTGGCTCAAAATCAAGGTCAAGGCATAGTCTTAGCGGGTGGTTTACCCACAAAAACTAAGGACGCCTTATCCTTACAAATTGCAGTGAACTTTTTAAACAGTGCTCTTGGAAATGATGGTTCCACTATTCAATGGTCAAACAGTCTTTCTGGTTTAGAAAACAGAGATCAAAATCTTTCTGCTCTTTTCAAAGATATCAAAGATGGAAAAGTAAAAAGTTTAATCATCAACGAACTTAATCCTATTTTTAATTTACCCAAGTCCCAAGAGTTCAAAGAAGCCCTTGGAAAAGTTGAATTTGTGGTGGCTACAAACAACTGGATGGATGAAACTTCAGAGCTTTGCGATATCATTGCTCCTTCTGGACATGCCATGGAAAACTGGGGAGATCACGAATTTGAACCAGGTTTAAGTGTGATTCAGCAGCCCACCATCGCTCCACTTTATGACACCCGCTCTTTTGCCGATTCATTGATGGCTTGGTCGAAGGGTGTTGATCAACCCATCGCTCAAGAAGAAAATTATTTTTCCCATCTTAAAGCCCGTTGGATGACCGAGCTTGGCTCAGAACAAGCCTGGTTTGACCTTTTACAACAAGGTTTTAAAGGTGACACCTTTAACGGTATGGAGCGTGGTTTAGGTTTTAATCCTTCCGCTTTAAGTCAAGTTTCTGTGACTCTAGAAAAGTCACCCATCGAACTTTCACTTTATACAAAAGTCGCCATCAATGATGGCAGTATGGCCAACGTTTCTTGGTTGCAAGAACTGCCAGATCCTGTGAGTAAAATTGTTTGGGATAACTATTTAATGGTGTCTCCAGTTCTAGCTGACCAACTTAAACTGCGTGATGGTTCAATGGTTGAAGTTAAAACGAGCGAACACACCATGAAGCTTCCTGTTTTTATCGCTCCAGGGCAAAACCCAGGTTCGGTGGCTGTGGCCATTGGATACGGTCGTGAAAAGGGCGGAGAGATCCAAAAAAATATAGGTTTTAATGTACAAAACTTTATTGTGAACGATAAAGAGTCTGGTTCTCTTCTTCATGCGGGTCTTGCTGTCGAAATCAAAAATGCCAATGAAGACTATCAATTGGCTCAAACCCAAGGCCATCACAATATGATGGGTCGAGACATTGCCGTCGAAACCACTGAAAAACTTTACAAAGAACATAAAGACATTGGTATTCATCGCCATAAAATTTTTAGTGCATGGAGTGGTCACAAGTACGACGGTCATAAATGGGGCATGGGTGTTGATCTTAACTCTTGCACCGGTTGTTCAGCTTGTATGATTGCTTGCCAATCTGAAAATAACATCCCTGTTGTTGGAAAAAAATATGTTTTAGGTGGTCGAGAAATGCATTGGATCCGAATTGATCGCTACTTCAGTGGCGATGAATCCAAAACGGTAGATGCCATTTTTCAACCCGTCATGTGCCAACACTGCGAAAATGCTCCATGCGAAACGGTTTGCCCGGTTCTAGCCACAGTCCACAGTGATGAAGGCCTCAACGACATGGTTTATAACCGTTGTGTGGGAACAAGATACTGTTCTAACAACTGTCCTTACAAAGTCAGACGTTTTAATTGGTTTTACTATGATGGACATCATCGTAAAGAGCCTCTTCACATGGCTCTTAATCCAGAAGTCACAGTTCGTACTCGTGGTGTGATGGAAAAATGCACTTTCTGCGTTCAAAGAATTAAAGAAAGTAAAAATATTGCAAAAGATGAAAACCGTCCTCTTAAAGATGGTGATATCAAGACAGCTTGTCAGTCCGTTTGTCCAACAGACGCCATCGTCTTTGGTGATTTGAATGACAAAAACTCTCGTGTCAGTCAGTGGTTTGAGTCCCAAAGAAATTACACTCTTCTTGAAGAGTTCAACGCTGCACCTCGTGTGCGTTACTTGGCAAAAATAAGAAACACCGAACGTGATCTTGGTAAGGGACATCACGCCCATGCCGCTGATCATTCTGATTCGAACACTGAGCATAAGGAAGGTCACTAATGTTGGATAGAAACCCGCTGATCCTTGGTGATAAAACATATAAAGATATTACGGACGACATCTGTGAACCCATAGAAACCCTGCCGGGTAAGCAATGGCTTTTGATGTTCTTCAGTGCAAAGTCCCTACTGGTATTTTATCTCATCAGTATCGGGATCATTTTATTCACAGGTATGGGCCTTATGGGTACAAACCACCCTGTGGGTTGGGGAACCGACATCATCACTTTCGTTTTTTGGATTGGTATTGGACATGCTGGAACTTTGATTTCAGCCATCCTTTTTCTGTTCCGACAAAAGTGGAGAACTTCTGTGGCCAGATCAGCTGAAGCCATGACGGTATTTGCCGTTATGACAGCTGGGATATTTCCACTGATTCACACCGGACGCCCTTGGCTTGATTTTTGGCTTCTTCCTTACCCCAATCAACGTGGCCCGCTTTGGGTGAACTTTAGATCCCCTCTTTTATGGGATGTGTTCGCAGTTTCAACTTATGCCACAGTTTCAATTGTGTTTTGGTATGTGGGACTTGTGCCTGATTTTGCCACGGTTCGCGATCGAGCAAAAAACAAAACTCGCAAACTGGTTTACGGAATTCTTTCTCTAGGTTGGAGAGGTTCAACACGTAACTGGAGCCATTACGAAATGGTTTATATGTTACTGGCTGGCCTTGCTACACCACTGGTTCTTTCGGTTCACACCATCGTATCTTTTGACTTTGCGGTGGCCTCACTTCCAGGTTGGCATACAACCATCTTCCCACCTTACTTTGTGGCTGGTGCGATTTTCTCTGGTTTTGGAATGGTTGTGACACTTTTGACTTTGGTCAGAATTGGTTTCCCCAAATTTAAAGACTACATCACCATTGATCATATGGAGGCGATGAATAAAATCATCATGTGTACAGGCCTTCTTGTGGGTTACGCCTATTGTTCTGAGCTTTTTATCGCTTGGTATTCAGGTGTTAAATACGAGCAGTACGCTTTTATGAACCGTGCTCTTGGTCCTTACTGGTGGTCTTACTGGATCATGTTTTCTTGTAACGTTTTTATTCCACAGATTTTTTGGTTTAAAGCGGCTCGTCGCAGTATCCCCATCATGTTTGTGATTTCGATTTTTGTGAACATC
>CAYMBT010000004.1:0-28848 GCA_964388755.1 uncultured Pseudobdellovibrionaceae bacterium
CTCAAACTTGAATTTGAAATAATAAAACATATTGATCATGAGAGCATTATTAAGATCCATAATATTATCCATTCTAATGAAAATATCATTATAGTTACAGAATATTATGATTCAATTACTTTAAAAGAGTATTTTAAAAAACACGAATTTAAAAATACCACCCTCAGTGATTTTATGAATGTCATGGAAACAGCATCGTCCCAGTCTTTAGAAAGCTGGCGACAACGCTGGATTGAGACCGAAATGCTGAACACCGTTGAGGTTAATTACACCTGTGAGAAAGGTAAAATTCAAAACTTCGAGATCTATCAAACGGCGACGGCCACTCAACCGACACTCAGAGCCCATAAAGCAAAAATTGGACTTTTTAGAAAGTCGGGTGGGGTCTTGAAACTTCATCGCTCAGAGACCGTTGAGTATCAAGGTGAAACCACATCTGTGTTTTCGCTCAAGGGTACTCTTTGTCCCGATTTGGTTTATCCGAACTGGCAAGACTTTGATTATGTGGATGTTAAATTTGATAAAACCTCATATCAAACAATTGATTCACACCTGAGCAGCATTCAGGATTCTTTTTTACGCGGCATTATTTGGTCCGATCTTTGGCGTATGGTTCTTAATAACGAAGTTGATATTGATCAGTTCTTGCAGTGGGTTGAACTTCATGGTCTGAGCGAAAGTGATCCTGATAACCTGACTAAAGTGATCGACTACGCTAAAAACCTTTTGCAAAGATACTATCCCACCCAAGATCCCTATTTTTTAGAAAAGAAAAATGTTTGGATACAGTTTCTTGAGCAGTCTTATCTTGCTAAAATCAAAGACCCAAGTGTAGAGCCCGAATTTCAGCGCATTTATTTTAAGGGTTTGCTAGACATGGCTCAAAGTGAAGATATACAGGTGACTTTGGCGAAAATACTTAAAAATCAAAGACTTGATTTTGTGCTTTTGTTTAATATTGATCAAGATCAACGTTGGGATATTTTAAACCAGCTTGTTCTTCTCAATTATCCCAATGCCGATGATCTTTTAGCCCAAGAGATCAAAAAAGATCCAACTCGTCGGGGTGAAATCAAAGCTCTTTATGCTCAGGCTTTGAGTCCTGACCAAAAAAATAAAGAGAGAGTTTTTAATCAGCTGATGAGTCAGAAATCCAAGAAAAACTTTTCGTCACAAAAAATGGTGATGCGCGGGATGTTTCCGTTACAGCAAAAAGAGATTCAAAGGGGTTTCTCTGCTCAGTTTTTTGAACGTCTAAGCCTTATTTATAAATCCAAAGACTCGATGTACTTATCCCAACTTACTGATTTTTTAACCCCTAATTTTTGTGACGAAGAAAGTGCACTGAAAATTGATGAGTTTATGGCCGCTCATAAAGACCTGCCGTTTTCTATGGTAAAAAGTTTTAAGAATCATTTGTTTGAAAATAAAAGATGTCAAAAAATCCAAGGTCGACTTAAAGAAATTAGTTTTCAAAAATAATTTCTTTAAGATTCTTTTTAAAATAACTTTTTTAAGATGATAGCGATGAGCTAGTGATAGCTTAACTGTTTTATCACTAGCCCCCTATAAACTTATCGGGCGTTATTTTGTATGGCCGACTTTCCTTCGTACCCATCAAATGTGATCATTAAAACAGGTTTGCGTGGGCGGTAAGGAACACTTTGGTCTTGAACCGGAAGTTCGTAGTCCCAATTGAATTCAAATACATTTTTCTGATCCATGCTTTCGACAACGGCGCGAACGTCCTCCATCACAGCAGGGTGAACACGGGTGCAACCATGGGAGGCTCTGTCTTTTCCTAATAGGTCCCAATTCTGTTTTGGGGTCCCGTGAGAGGCGGCATATGAAATCCGCTCTCTTTTGCCATTGGCATAAGTGTAGTAATAGCCAAAATAAAGGGGATTAGACATGGGGTTTGACCAAGCTCTGCGCGGAAGATCTCTTGAACGCTCCCAATTGATTTGAAAGATTCCAGAAAACGACAGCATATATTGGCTTGATCCAGTGGATACTGGCACAACCTCAAGCCCCTTGTAGGTGTAAGGCATGCCATAATTTTTTGAACTGTTTTTAGTGATTTTGTCACGATGGCCAGTTCCAATGATTTGTGAAAGCTGCAAAGTCCCTGGGGCAAGACCAGTGATAACCCCTTGAGAGTTTCGGGTAAAAAAGCTTTTTGCACCCTTGGCTTTTTTAAGAACAATCATGGTTTGTGGCGGTATAAAATCACTGGGGCTTTTCGAAGCCAAAACATCGGTATTGGTCATAAGAATAAGGTCATACTGCTCTTCGATTTCTGGAAAGCTATTGAGTTCTTTTGAGATCGTTTCAAACGAATGGAAGACTCGTCTTAAGCCAATGTTTTGCAAAATGCCATCAAGGTCTTGAGCCTCTAGGGCGCAGTACTCAGCCATTTCGTCATTATCAATTGGTCCACGGCAGTCGTACTTAAAGGGAACATTAAAATCGGCGTGGGTTGCTGTTAATCCTAAAAGTGTAGAGAGTACAAAAATAACGATGGATACAATATTCATAAATCCCCCCAAAAGATTTGTTTAGAATTAAAAAAGTGTGAACTTTTTTAGATTTCTATTTTGTAACAAAAGGGCCTTAAGATGGATAAGGCTTCATGGATGACTGTAAAGTTTGTCGAAATCAAAGATTAATGAAGTGAATTTTTTTCAAGCTGAGAAAACCCACCTGATATCAGTATAATAAATCACAGAGTCTTTTCGAAGGTGATTGATATGTCTTTTTCGTCAGCTTGGTACGTTACCCCAATAATTTTAAAGCCGTTTTTAATGTTGTGAATCAACATTTCTGGAAAGCGGTTTCTACAGGTCGTGCGGATTTTACTTAAACCCATATCATGTACTGACTGATGTTGTAGTTGGGTCAGTTTTTGACCGATTCCCTTTTTACGATAAGTGGGGAGTACTCCACCCAGCCAACTATAAAAGGTGTCATTTTTTAAGAGGTAACCCATCTTAAAAGCAATGGGCTGATCCCCATCATAGGCGATGTGGCTTAAAAGACCTTTTTTTTGATCAGCCTCTTGGGTGAGCCTTAATGGAGTAAAGAAATCCTCAAAGATTTGGGCTTCTAGTTTTTCAAGGACTTGTAAGTCTGTCAGCAGGTGAGTTTTTAAGGTTTTATATTCGATCATGCTCTATGGCTTAGTTCAGCCGACTCCCTAGGGTCAAGGGGCCTTTCTGCCGTTGACAGTAGAAACAGAGTTCATTAGAAATAAAGTTATTGTTTAAAGGACTAAACAACTTAACACACATGGAAATGCCGATTTGAAAGCAGCTTGCGGGCAATAAACAGCTAAAGCGCGGTGAAAACCTTTTCACCTCTCGTAAGCCCTCTATCATTCAAATCTTCATTTCTATAAAAGCTTTTTGATTTGGAGATACACCATTGGTTCCATCATTAAAATATGAAAATCTTAAAGTGGCGTGCATCCAAATGCGTTGCCATACTGGGCCTGATGCTTTGAAAAAAAATCACGCCAAAGCATTTTCATTACTCAGTGAAGCTGTGAAGCAAAAAGCAAAGCTTGTTGTTTTGCCAGAGGCCTTTAATTACGGTTATGAACTTAAGCAAGAAGCTCTTGATCTCATCCCCAAAGATTCAGAAAGTTTACCCCTGCTTCAATCCTTTGCTCAAGATTATGGTATTTATTTGTTTGCAGGTGTTTTAGAGCGTGAAGGGGATTTAATTTATAATCGTCTTTATGCCATAAATCCAAAAGGTTTAATTTTAGGATACTATACAAAGATTCATCTTTTTTGTTCTGCCCCTACATGGGAGAACAAATCTTTTACCGCAGGTGACACACCCGCGATTGTGCAAACTGAATATGGACCCATGGGTTTGATGATTTGTTATGATTTGCGCTTTCCTGAATTGGCTCGCAATTATGCTTTAAAGGGGTGCGAGATCATAGTGATGGCCTCGGCTTGGGGAAAGGCTCGCCAAGAGCATTTTAAAACACTGACCCGTGCTCGCACCATAGAAAATCAAATCTTTATGATCAGTAGTGATCAAGTGGGAGAAGCAGAATCAAAGCTTCAATTTGCCGGGGCCTCTGGTATCTTTGATCCCTTGGGGCAAGCTCTCATTCAAAATGATGATGGTGAGGATGTTGTGTTAGTGGCTGAAATCAATCAAAGTGTTTTACTAAAGACCAGAGAGTTTATGGACTGTTTTTCTCATAGGGTTACAAAAGCCTATAATACGGAGAGATTTTAATGAAGGCTCATAATTCTGAAGTGTTAAAACTTAAAGAATCTATATTTTCGACCATCACTCAAAGGGCGATCAAAGAAGAAGCCATTAATTTAGCCCAAGGCTTTCCTGATTTTGATGGGCCCCATTGGGTGGTTGAACTCGCTCAAAAAGTTTTAATGGATCATAAAAATCAGTATGCTCCGTCCATGGGAATTTTGTCTTTAAGACAAGAAATCGCAAACCTTTATAAAAGACACTACTCCCTTGAATTTAATCCAGAAAACGAAATACTCATCACCCATGGTGCTACTGAAGGTTTATATTCAACCATTAAAGCCTTAGTAAATCCTGGGGACGAGGTGATTGTGTTCGAGCCTCTTTACGACTCGTACGCAGCATCAGTTTTAATGGCCGGTGGAGTTTTAAAGCCTGTGACTTTAAGGGCTCCTGATTTTAGTTTTGATCAAAATGAATTTTTAGCTCAATTGAGCCCTAAGACTAAGTTATTAATTATCAATAATCCCCATAATCCTACGGGTAAAGTTTTCTCGCAAAAAGATATTCAGTGGTTGGCTGAAAAGGCCAAAGAAAATGATTTTTATATAATCAGTGACGAGGTCTATGAGTTTTTAACTTTTAATGAACCTCATAAACCAACGGCTTCCTTGAAAGACATAAAAGATCGGGTGATTACCATCTCTTCGATTGGTAAAACCTTAAGTTTTACTGGTTGGAAGATTGGTTGGGTCATCGCTTCAAAAGAAATTATTAAATCAGTCCATAACGTTCATCAGTTCGTTAATTTTTGTGTTAACCATCCACTACAAGTGACTTTAGCCCTTGCTCTTCCACAAATGGAACATTATCTAACCGAATTTCGCAGGGATTACGCATTGAAGAGAAATCTTTTAATGACTGGTTTAAGAGATCTTAATTTTAAAGTCATCGAACCTGAAGGGACTTACTTTTTACTGACCCATGTTCCTGAGGGAGTGACAAGTCTTGAGTACTGTTACTCGCTTATCACAAATCAAAAAGTAGCCACCATACCTTTAAGTCCATTTTATTTAAAATCAAACGAGGGTGATCGATTTGTAAGATTTTGTTTTGCAAAAAAAGAAGAAACCCTTGTTAAAGCCCTAGAAAACCTTGGGAGGAACAATTAAGTGCAATCAATCACAAACGCCAAATTTAAAGCCAATTTACCAGATGAGGATATGGCTGAAGCCCTAAAGCTGGCTCAGTTAGTCAGAGAACTGAATCTCAAAGGTCATAATCCAGCCACCAGTGGTAACTATTCTTTAAGGTCAAAACTTTATCCATCAGTCTCTTGGGTCTCTGAATCTGGGATTGATAAAAGTTTGTTCACAGAAAATCATTTACTTGAAGTGGATCAAAACACTTCAAAACTTCTAGGAAAATCAAAAGACTCTGGCAGAAAATCTTCTGATGAGACCGATCTTCATTTAGCAGTTTACCGAAGCACTGATGCTAATTGTGTTCTGCACAGTCATTTTATGGACTCTCTTCTTTTTTGCGAACTCTATCCCAACCAAGAGATTATAGAACTGACCGGCATGGAGCTTCTTAAAGGATTTAAAGGTTTTAAAACCCACGAAGAAACTTTACCCATCCCTTGTTTTAATAACACTCAGGATATTAAAGAACTGTCTGTTCGTGTTGAAGCTCTTTTAAAAAATCTAAAAACTTGGGGCGTGCTTCTAAGAGGTCATGGTGTTTATGTGTGGGGCGAAAGCGTCAGCGAAGCTAAAAGGCACTTAGAAGTTTTTGAATACTTATTTCGTTACTATGTGGCCCGTGGGGGAATTAAATGAAATCTTCTCTATTTATTGCACAAACCCAAGAAACCCTCACTGATTTTGATGAAATTAAAAACTACCTAAAAGAAAAGGGTGTTTTTTTTGAGCGTTGGCAAGCTCGCCAAAAACTCTCGGAATCTGACTCTCAAGAGGTGATACTAAATGCTTACGCCCATGAGCTTTCACCCTTTATGGAGGCCCATGGTTTTCAGGCAGCGGATGTGATAAATATCCATCCCGAAACACCCAACATCAAAGAGATCAGACAAAAGTTTTTAAAAGAACACACTCACTCTGAAGATGAAGTGCGTTTTTTTGTGGATGGATCGGGTCTTTTTTGGTTTCATTTTGATGACGAAAGTATTGTTAGGCTTCAATGTGTTAAGGGTGATTTTTTATCCGTTCCAAAAGGTTATAAACATTGGTTTGATTTAGCTCCCCATTATTTTGTGAAAGCCATTCGAATATTTTCGAACCAAGAGGGGTGGGTGGCTCAGTACACTGGTTCTGGTGTTGACGAAAAATATAACGAGGTTTGACGGGTATGATTAAAGCCATTCTTCTTGATGTTGAAGGAACGACCACATCCATTGATTTTGTTCATAAAGAGCTATTTCCGTACTCTGTTGAGAAAATCCCAGAATTTATTAAAGATTCAGAAAACTATGAAATCTTACAACCCATCATTCTAGAGATAAAAGAGACTTTAAAAGCCGAAGGTTTATTATTAAATAGCCTTGATCATGAAACAATGATTTCAACATTGATCGAGTGGGTGAGGATTGATCGAAAGCATCCTGCTCTGAAGAAGATTCAAGGACTTATTTGGCAAAAAGGATACGAGTCGGGTGCTATCAAAGGTCATGTTTACGACGATGTTAAAGAGGCTTTTATAAATTGGACCGATCAAAAACTTAAAGTAGGGATTTATTCATCAGGCTCAGTATTAGCCCAAAAACTTCTTTTTAAATACTCAGTGGCCGGTGATTTAACCCCCTTTTTAAGTTTTCATTTTGACACCAAGGTTGGGTTAAAAAGAGAAAGCCAGTCCTATAAAAATATTGTTCAAGAGATTGGCTTTATAAATAACGAGATTCTTTTTGTGTCAGACATCCCCGAAGAGCTTATGGCGGCCAAAGACAGTGGACTTAAAACTTTGCACATTTTAAGGCCAGGGACTTTAAAGCATCCTGACTTTAAATCCATAGAACTGTTTTCTGAACTTACTTTCTAAATCACCCCACCTTTGAACAGTGTAGGGTGTGATCAGTTTAAATTACTCTGAGTAACCGATGCTAAACCAGTAGGCTTGGTTAAAAGAATCAACAACGACAAGCACATGATTTGTCCAATTGTTACCTGATCCCATATAAAAGTAAAATTGAAGTTCATCACTGTTTGAAAGAAGGTCATAAAAGTTTTGATAGTCTGACTTTTCGGCCGCTTCTCCACCCGAAAAGAACTCTTCTAAAGCAGTGTTGTCGCTGGATGAATAATAAACACCACGAGGTAGTCGAAGGAGAGCGGGTAGACTTTTTGCATCGTAGTTAGAGTTGAGAACAACAGGTAAAAATTGCTCTTTATCGAGGTTGTTAGAATCATGCCCCTCTGCCCAAGCTAAAAAGAGTTCTTTAAGGTTAAAGTTTTTAAGGGGCATTGATCGGCTCATGGCATTTTCAAAACGCTGATTCAGTATTGTTCTTGAGAAATAATCTGAAGTGTAGGAGATCGGGCACTTACCCTTTAAAACTTTCATTTCATAATTAAGAAATACAGTGTCGACACCATCGACCTGGACAGTGCAGTTCTTAAGGGTACTTTGCACATAAGCTGGGATTAAGCTTTCAAGTTCAGTGAGTGTGAGCGTTGTTTGTTTGCTCATCAAAAGTATATTTTGAATATGCTTATTAAGATCAAATTCAGAGTTAAAGGTGTTTTTATCAATGAATAAAGGAAGATCACTTTCTTTAAGACTTTTTGTGATGGCTAAATTGATATCATCAATGATCAAAGTTTGAACTTCAAAAGGAGTGGTGTTGCTGAGGTAGGTAATTTGGGCATTGGCGAGAGTTGAGATAAACTGAATGAAAAAAGCGGTTGATAAAATAATAGATCGTAAGGTCATAAAGCCTCCCCAAATTTGTTTATTTAAAAACATCTCTTATATCGTCATCCCTTGTTCAACAAGTCAGGATTAGGTTAAAAGACGAATTGAAATTTATACAGACTTAGGGAGTCTTAAAAATCATCTATTTTTTACGATTCATTCTCTCGGCTTTAAAGCCCTCGCGTTTACCTTTCATTTCATTTTTCATTTCGTTATGGTCTTCACGTAGATTTTTTTGGCAAGTTCTGACTGCTTCCTTGGTTGTTGCTGCTGCGACACATGTTTTTGCCTCTTGCAACATAGCGATTCTTTTGTCCATGCGAGCAGTGGCTTCGGTTTTTACTTTTTCTATGTCGGCTTCGGCAAAGGTAGAAAGGCTTGTGAATAAAATTGAACATAATATTAATGACTTCATAAAATTCCTCCGTTTCACAACATTTCAGATCTCTAAGGGTTTTTTGTCAACGGAAGTTGTTTATGAGGCTAGCTTAAAAAAAGAAGAACTTTAAAGACCAGTTTTTCTGATCTTTAAAGTTCTAAGTATTCTTAAAAAATTTTTAATGGTTATGAAATTTTACTGATCAATAGTGAGAGATTCAGTAAAAAATGTACCATCGCCATTAGCGAATTGAAGGGTGTATTGACCAGGACTCATTTTACCGATGTAGACTTCTTTTTGAAAGGGAACAAGGACTCGCATACACGGTCTTCCTTGTATAACATTAGCTACAACTTCGATATTTAGAACCGGAGACGCTCCACTTTTTTTAACAAGAGCTTCTCTCCATGTATAACAAGTGTTTTGAAAGATCCCACTGACGATGACATAGACATCATTGTCTGAGTCAAAACCACCCGGTACAAAAGCCGAGTTGATTGCCACTGTACTTTGAATCATTTGGATGTCCTCAGATTGAGCATGGGCACCAAGTAAGAATATGACAGACGCAGTTAACCAAAACATTTTACTCATAACAAATCCCCCTAAAAAGTTTATGCGCGAGCGTCAGTGCTCTTGCAAGTTTGTTATGAGACTTCCTATGAGCATCAACTGTGCCAACCCAAAGCCCAGAAACTGATGCCTTTAAGCCCTAAGTCGAGAACATTTATCCCTCAAGCTGTGCCAATATGTCTCGAAAAACTTAAATTTATTTATAGTTCATCTTTTTTACTAATGTGGCCTGATTATTAAGCTCTGTTCTTTATGGGTTTAAGATTTAACAAAATTTGTTAGTACAAAAGCCTAGGATTAACCAAATTATTTAAATGATTTCAATACTATTCCCGATAACGTTTCATGAGAAAACATGGGAGTACGACATGAGATCATTAAGTGATGCCATACGAGCAAAGAGATATAAGATTCGTGAAGGCGAAAAAGTTTATATCAAAACGATGTGCCCGTCCCATCAAGTTCGAACTATTGTACTCGATGATTGTTCACTTTCTGGATTTTCGGGAAAGTTGGATAACATAGAGCAACTTTCAGATTTTGAATCCTTTCAAATTGGAAGTATTTTTGAAACAGCTAAAATTGTTACTCCAGAAGGAGAGATCGGATTAGGTCGAATTATATTAAGAAGATTAGACGCGCAAAATAATCATTTGGCTTTTTCGACAGTGGATCAACGTTTCCCGATCGATGGAAACTTGTCAAAATATGTTGAGTTTGAACTTGAAGATAATAACAATCAGTTTACTTATGAGCTTAATAACGAACGGTTCTCATTGGCACATTTTGTTGAAAGTGATTATAACAATATTGATCTGTTTGATAGGATATCTAAATTTTCTGTCTTTCTTAACGACTGGAAAAAGTCAGATAAATACGGCTATTTGTCAGTAAGAACAAAGTCTAAAGGTCCAAGAATTAACCTTGAACGTATAAGAAAAAATGGCAGAAACGACTACATCATTATGGGGTCAAATGACTATCTAGGTCTGGCCTCACATCCAAGGGTTGTGGAAGCTGCCAAAAAAGCATTAGATATCTATGGCTTTGGATCCACTGGCTCAGCAGCTACAACTGGTATATCTGACGTTCATGAAGATCTATGTAATTATTTGGCATCAATGCATAACAGAGAAAGTGCCATGTTATTCAACTCAGGCTATATTGCAAATCTTGGGATAATTTCTTCACTTGTCTCAAACTCTGATTTAATTGTTGCGGACCAACTCTGTCATGCGTCCATTCAAGATGCTATAAAACTCTCACGTGCTGAGTGTAGACTTTTTAAACATAATTCTCCTGAAAGTTTAGAAGCCATTTTAGAAAAAGAAAGAAAGAATTATAAAGGGTGTCTAGTCATTACAGAGGGTGTTTTTTCAATGGATGGCGATGTTCCGCCACTTGATAAAATCTACGAAGTTGCAAGAAAATATTCTTGCCGAATAATGGTTGATCAGGCTCATTGTTTTGGGGTGGTTGGGCCAAAGGGTCTCGGCGCTTCAGAAAAATATAACCTTTTAAGAAAAGTGGACATCATCATGGGTACTTTTTCAAAAATTGGTGGTGGAATTGGTGGGTTTGCCATCGGAGATCAAGATGTCATTGACTGGATTACTCACTTTGCAAGATCATTTATTTTTTCAGTTGCTCTTCCGCCATCCACCTGCGCAGCAATGTTAGAGTCTTTAAAGATATTTTCAGAAGATTCATCACACTTGGACAAGTTAAAAAATAATATCAATCATTTTAAGAAAAATTTAAAAAGTATTGGTTATGAAATTGCAGAAAACCATGAAAGTGCCGTTATTCCGGTCATTATTGGAGATGAACAGAAATTGGGTCAAATGTATCAATCTATGCTTGAGGATGGCATATTCGTTGTTCCCATTGTTTATCCAGCAGTGAGCAGAAAAAATTGTCGTTTTAGGTTTACAATTATGGCTACACATACTGTTACTGATCTTGATTACGCAACATCATGCCTTGAAAAAGCAATGCTCAAAACAAATTTTAAATTTGGTGAGAAAAAGGCCTCTTAAGTGGACAGTATTGCCGTCTCTATCCTTATGTTTATTTCTGCTCTACTGGGGGTCAGTGAATCTCCAGTAGGGGATAAGGTATGGCAAATAGAAAAAAAATGGACTCCTGGTCAAACAGGGTATCAATTTGTGGCAAAAAGCAGTGAAATTGCGAATTCTTGTAGAGCTAACCCTGAATTAAATCTCAATTTTCCAATGATTATCCATGGGATTCACCATGTTTACGGAGATGGTGAAGTCATTCTTAGGACGGGAAATAAAAATTTTCAAACTTCCTCACCATTTTATCACTCACCAACAATTCCTTGTTCTCTTATATCTAAGTATCAATCTATATCTTGGGAAGCGTTTGGTTACTCAAAATACTTTTCGAGATTTGATAAATTTCCTCAAATAACAAAAAATAGAAATTCAAATACATTTAAAGCAATAAGTATGAATATCATATCTGCAGGAGCACTCGTCATGCTTGCAATTTTTTCTGCAGTTGTATTTTTTAACAAAGTTTCTCAGTCATTAGCTATGAATGTCATTGGTAGCTGTCTCTTTTTTGCTCTTTATCTTATTTTTGTGACAGCTGATTATTTTTCGATACAAATGCCTATGATTTTAACCCATAAAGTCGCTGACTTTGGTTTATGGTTTGGTTCATTCTTCTTTGTTAACGGTCTTTATGAAAAAAAAGTCATCGGACAAAAAGCATTTATTGTTTATTTAGCAGCCACGTCTTTTGCTTGCTTGCTTATATTTTTTGGAACAACCGGCGATACAATTCAGCTTGGAACAACTATACCATTTCCAATAGTAATGATTTTGTTATTGTCTGCTTTAAGAGGCGAGTGGGTTAAATTTGTTAACGAAAGAAAAACAGTAAATTTGTTGCATTTTGTATCTGTTCTAACTTTCACACTTGCTGCCCATTATGATATCCTTGTCATTACTGGACTTATCAAGGGTACTCCTATATTTTCGATAGGGGTATTATTTGCCATCTTCACACTGACTCTCGCTGTTAACGATGAAATCACTCAAACTTATAAAGAGAGAGATACACTCCTCACGTCACTAGAAGAAAAAGTTCGTTTGAAGACGCAAAATCTAACCGACGCACTTTTTAAACAAGAGCAAATGCAAGCAGAACTTATACAAAATGCTAAATTGGTTTCATTGGGTACTTTAAGTGCAGGTATTGCACATGAGATTAATAATTCGATCAATTATGTCAACGGAGCCATTGTTCCCTTAGAAAAAATAATGAAAAATGCAGTGCTTGAGGATAAACAAAGAGATCTCATGTTCAAACTCCTTTCTTCGATAAAGGAAGGTTCAAAAATGACCGTTGATATTGTACGCTCTTTAAGAAATTATACCGGTCTTAATCAGGCAAAATACAGTGATGTTAATTTAAACGAGTCTGCACAAAGCGTATTAACCATACTTAAAAATAGAATTGATGAAAAATTTATTGTTCTCAATAATATCTCTGAAACTATAGTTTTTTTTGGTAATAAAGTCAGTGTTAATCAAATGTTTATGAATCTTATAAGCAACGCTATAGATGCAATGCCTAATGGCGGCACTATTAAACTTGAAGCTTCGGAAAATCAAAATGATATTGTTTTTTCAGTGGCCGATAATGGCACCGGAATTCCAGAATCTGTTCGAGCGAGAATCTTTGATCCTTTTTTTACAACTAAAGATGTTGGAAAGGGTACAGGTCTTGGTCTCCATATCTTAAAAAAAGAAGTAGAAAGCCAGAATGGGAAAATTGAAATCTTAACTCAAGAAAATCAAGGCACAAAATTTACCATTTCCTTACCTAAAGCAAACATTAATGAGAACCAAGGAGAGGCCGCATGAAACCTGTGATTGTTTATGTCGATGATGAACCTAATAACTTGGTTATTTTTGAAGCTTGTTTGCCCGATGACTGGACAATTCATACTTTTACAAGTCCACTAGATGCCATTGATAAAATTGCTGACATTAATCCGTGGGTCATCATCTCAGATCAAAGAATGCCAGGTATGTCGGGTGTAAAATTTTTAGAATTAGCCAATCATATACACTCTGACTCTATTAAGTTAATTACAACAGGATACTCTGATGAAAATCTTGTTATAGACTCTATAAGGCGTGCTAAAGTTTTTGATTATATAGTTAAACCCTGGGAAACAGAGGATTTGTCAATACGAATTAATAAAGCTGTGCAAACCTATGTTTCGGCCAGAGAGCGAGACGAACTTCATAAAGTGATCGAACAAAAAGCTAAACTTTTAGAAACACAAAACAATGTTTTAGAAAAAGCTATTGCTGAAGCTTCCAGTTCAAAAGATCAAGAAAGTCGAATTCGTAAAGAATTAGAGTGCTGGATTCCACCTGTAGTTACGTGGGCTACAGAAAATCGAGTAGAGTTTCCGATGAGTCGGGATCTGTCACTTATGGCTATAGATATTATCGGTTCAGGTAAACTTCACCATAAAACAATAGGCGCTCATACGGCTCGACAAAAAATATTATTAGAATTTTCAATGCTTGTGGTTAAACATGGTGGCTACGTTGAAGCGTTTGAGGGTGACGCGGCCTATGCTAATTTTGGTTTGATGACGACAGGGATTAACCCATGTGATGCTGCTTTTGCTGTTGCCAATGAATTTAGAGCAGCTCTTTTTGGCATCCAAAACCATTACAATACAACAATTGATTGCGGAATCGGTCTTCATTTTAGCAAAGGTGTAAAGGCACTGATTCATGAATACTCTGTTACAACTAATACAGGCATAGTCGTTCAAAAGAGATTTTATACAGAATCACCAGGTATCGACCTTGTTCATAGAATGGAAAAATTAACACATCAAATACCGGGTTCTAATATTATTATGACTAAAGATTATTATGCCAACTTGACCCATCAGGTTCCAAAAGAGAAACTTTTTGAAATTGGTATGCATCAATTTAAGGGGCAAAGTGAGGCTTTTGACTTGTTGGTCATAAAAAGCATTAAAGCAAAGCCCGAAGACGTCGAAGTTATTTCGAATAAAACAAAAGTTGCATAATTTATATATACCTTACCGCTAATTATTATAAAAATTCTGAGACTTGATACACTATTTCAGTCTAAACTTCTGAAATTGTTTTCATTTTTGACTTAAAAACGTCAAAATCATCGAAGATCTAAATTTAATTGAGTTGATTAATATTCCCTCAAAGGTTCAATGTTCCCCAATTCCAAGGAGGCAAAAGTGGCTCAAGTTTTATTTAGCATCGTCATATTTCTTAGTTTTGCAGTTTCTGCAGATTATAACGGATCAGCCAATCTAGCCTTTAGTGCTCAAGAGGTTTCTGACCATAAACAAAGTATTCAAGAATTTAATGAAGTCGCTCGGTTTTGCTTAGAGTCCTATCAAAACGAGCATCTTTCTTTTTATTACGACAATTGCAAAATAATTAAAGGACAACAAGTTTGTCTTTCAAAATTTTTTGGTGAAAGACGTTATTCAAAAAGACAAAATGATTTTAGACCCGATGGTACACCACTTCAATATTTAGGGGACGCACTCGCTGAGATCGGTTTTCCCGCTTCGTACATGAATAAAATGGAAAACACCAGCTGTGTCGGTATGGCTTTAGACTGTCTTAAGCACGCCTTTTTAGCCACGAATCAAGAAAACTCTTGGAATAAAGTTTTAAAGTTCACTAAAGATAACGGAGTCGGCGGAACCGCCCTTCAAGAAGCCCTTCGCCGTCTGGGATGGAAAGTCTATTATTGGAACCCCAGCAACAATACCGATAGCATGAAAAAATGGGATATCGAAGAAGAGCCTTGGAAATCAAAAGGCCACCATGAATAGCGCTACAACCGTGTCATGAATAACAATACATATTGGTTCAATAAAGTTGATAACAAAACTGACATGGTAGGATTTGGTACTGCCGAACCCAAGGTCCTTCAGACTGCTGCATTCTGGATTGGTACTGCCAACACAGGTTATCACGTCTTCCCTGGAACCTTTGGAGACGTTGTCGAGGCCCATAGCACTCGTCATATCACAGCCATTGATAATTTAGAGTTCAGCCGTTTTTCCCCTTTTGCCACCGGCGGCGGTCCACGTTGGACTAAAACAGAGAAATATCGCTCTGGTCTGATCGCTCTTCCTCCGAATTGATTAAAAAACTGTAGAGTTTTTTGTCCTTAACTAAAGGCCAGCTCTCTTTAATCAAGACTTTGAGGTATATTCTATGGCAGTCAGCTTAAGAATCTATAAACTAATAGGTGATGTGGTGGGTTGTCTTAGGTTTATTATCTTTTTACGCGAGCGGTGATGAGGCAGTCACTACTATGCCTTTCACCCGAGCAATTACGCCTCCCTCAGAAAGCGTCCGTAGACTTCAACAAGAAAATATATGCCTTAATGAACATATTCCGGTTGAATTAAACGATATGTTGGCAGCCTTAAGATCTTCTGATTACAACGAACGTCACAATATTAGACTTCAAAGATATCTCGATCGACTTTCAGATTTAGAACAAAACAAAGTGAATCTTATTTTTCAAACCATATGCAATGTTATCGACTTAACTTCAAGAGACAATAGCCCCATGCCGTTTGTTTTAAGTCCTGCAACAAGTGTCTTTGAAGTGAGCGAATGTCATCAAACAAGAACTAGGATCACAAATGTTTTTTCTGGATCAATTGAGTTTCAGAATCCGCAGTCCTCAATCATGAATAATAACAACGATCTTTCTAAGATTCGTGATTGCATGCAAGCTTTTAGATATGCTTTGAGAGAAAAGAATATAAATAACGTTCGCGTTCCACGACCTTGTCATTTTAACTTAGAAGCTGAACTTTTAAGCGGAGATATTAATCTTTTATATACCCCAGGATCCCCCCACTTTAATGCAAGTTGCTCCAACGCGAATGGGCTGGTCAGAATTCCACAAAGAGTCGCCTGTGGTTTACGTCAGACAGGTATTTTAAATATTATTAACTCGACTATCATTTTAAGAGACATCACTAACAGAGATGAGACCACTGAAGATCCTGATTTACTGATTGATACCAGTCTCCCAGGCACCTCTTCTGTTTTGTAGATGATATACTTTACGAGGTCTTTTAAAAGCCCGAGAATTTTTATATAACGTTCTTTTTTTACCCGCTTTATTATAAAGCCACTCACTTTTTTATCTCAGAATCTTATAACACCATTTAAAGTGTTTCTAATGACGGGCTTACTTATTGCAGATTTATTGTTTTGAAAACTTTTCCTTAAACGTTTCAATCTGTAAGGAGTGTTGAATGTCTTTAGATCTTTTTAAAACAAAAGGTGTCCCCCTTAAAAAACAAGTTTTTACATGGAAAGACATGGTTAGAACTCCTGTCAGTAAACTGGATTCTGATGCGTTTACCAAAGTACGTATTATTTTACTCAATGGCATGGAGCTAGAAGGTCTTCGGTTTTCCCATTCTTGTGCACGAATGAACCAACATCTTCAAAAAGACTTAGCTTTGCTCAGAAGGGTCGAACAACACCAAGCGACTCTCATCAATTGGTTGCTGCCGGCTGATATGTCTCCACTAGAAACCACCATTGGCTACGAGCAAGTGGCTATTGAAGTGACAGCGGCGGTGGCTCAGGCTGAACCTGATAAATACTTGGCCCAAGTTTATCGATTTGGTCTTTTAGAAGATTTTGATCATATGTATCGCTACTCGGCACTGATGGATCGACTAGAAGGTAAGGATGCCAACAACATTCTGCAAAGCTACACCGATATTGTGCCTGGGCGCGCCACCATAGAAGAACATAGACATCCCAATGACGATCTTAGACGACACTATGATCGAACTACAGCTGACCCACTTAGTAAGATGCATGCTCTAACTATCATGGCAGCCGAGCAGCAAACACATAATTATTATATGAATATAGGACCTATGTTTAGTGACCCCATGGCAAGGCTTTTATACGCAGAGATTGCATCTATAGAAGAACAACATGTGACCCAGTATGAATCCATCATGGATCCCACAGAAAGTTGGCTAGAAAAATGGTTACTTCATGAAGCCAATGAAGTTTACAATTATTATGGATGTGTTGAGCAAGAGACAGATCCAAGACTAAAACTGATTTGGGAGCGCTTTTTAGAATATGAATTAGGACAACTTCATCATGTCATGGAGCTTTTTAAAACCCATGAAAAAAGAGACCCTGCAGAGATCTTACCGGCCACACTACCCAAACCCATCGCCTTTGAAAGTCAGCGAGAATTTGTGCGTAAAACTTTAGAAGAAGAGGTTCATCTCAGTGCCAAGGGACCTGATTTTATTACATCGGATCAAGAGTCTGATGAGACTTTAGCTTACCGAGCCCAAGTCAATTCAGAGGGTTCTCCATCTGAAGCGATCACCAAAGATTATCAGTGGACCCCCGGTGGTGAGCTTTCACGAAACACAGTCAAGGATGTTCAAGAGTTACAATAATTCATTAACTTTTTTTAAGGAGAATTTATGGATAAAGTACCAAGTGCTGGAATCAATAAAACCGGAGTCGATATGGCCCCGCGACTTTCTAAAGACATGAAAAAATTTGCACTCAACGAATCTCCCCAAGATCATGACCCTTCAGGAATCAATTATCTAGAATTTAGACGTCAGTACATCCAAGAAGAAGATAATTTAGGCAGTATTCCAATTGCTGGAACTTTTAAGAGTTCTGCCTCAGGCGACAAAAAACAAATGAAGGATGAAAACTTTGAAATGTTAATCGATAAACTTGGAGAGCGATTAGCTTTTGAGCGTTCTGGAGTTCGTCTTTACGAAGCCTTTATTTTAAAATGCGAAAATAGTCCCGAGGACTTACCCATAGAAAGACTCATGCAAATTCGCGACGAGGAACATGCTCATTTTTTAATGCTCACCCGAGTGATGAAAGATCTAGGTGCTGATCCCACTTCCCAAACACCTTGTGCGGATGTTGTTGCTGTGGCTTCAATGGGTTTGATTCAGGTTTTAAATGATCCAAGGACTGACGTCATTCAAGGTTTAAACGCACTTTTGACAGCAGAACTGACAGATAATGCCGGTTGGGAATTGTTAATAGAACTGGCTAAACAGACTCAGCTCAAAAATTATGTCTCAGATTTTGAATTGGCTCAAATAGCTGAAGAGGAACATGTATTGACCATACAAGATCTGTTAAGAACCTTGGTCACTAGAGCTCTTTAAAATCTCACCTAAAAAATTAAGTCAATACTTAGGTGGGTATACAAATCGCCATGATTTTTCTTAGAAACCAGGGCTCATGAAGCACAAGATCAACATGGCCGCTTGGGAAGTATTCACACAAGCGGGGATAGAGATATCATTTCAACAATTGGATCTACATATTCAACAAAATGATTTATCAGGCTCAACTCATCAGTAGACGAGTTGTAGCTAACATGTTAATTTTGTTTTAAAAGGGGGCTCTTATTTCTGATACAGATATTGATGAAACTCTAGTTACGGATCAGGCTTCACAGGCTCATTTTACTGAAGAAAAAGTTAAAAAAACTGATGGTTTTTCAGATACAGCAAAAGCCGCCAAACTCAGTGGCTTTTTTCATCAAACAGCAGGAAAAGTTAATGAAAAGTTTGCGGTTATTACGGATAACCCTGACCTTAAAATGGCAGGCCGAGATCAACAGATCTTAGGGAAAGTTCATAAACTGGTAGGTACAATCAGAGGTGTGCGCGAAGCTGCACAGTCAAAAGTCGCAAGCACGAGGCAAGAAACCAAAGAGATCTGTCTTAAACATGGCGGACGACTTCTTGATGTGGCTAATGACTTTATCAGTGATCTTAAAAAAACCTTATTTAAATAAATTCATGATAGTGATTGGCTCTTACATCTGAGGAAATTTGACCCATCTTGGTTAAAAATATCTCTCCTCATTAAATGAGGTTATGAAAAAATAACCTTGTGCTTTTTGACTTAAGTTCAACAACACTATTTCGAGTATTTTGGTACTAGAATTCCCCTAGAAACAAGAATATTATCCCGGGTCATGAAGATAGGCTTTATTAAAAATATAAAAACAAAATGGAACAAATTACCAGTTGCAGCTAAAATTTATTCTGTTTTTGGTGTCATGGCTTTTTTGATTTGTTTTGAACTCGTGGTGTTGACATTTGCCATGAGCACGCTTTCTTCTGTTCGCGCTTTTGTTAACGGTGAGGGTTTGTGGTCAAAAGCACAAAAAGATGCAATCACGAGTCTTCATCAATATATTATTACCAGCGAATATCAAGATTATCTACAGTATCAAAAGCATTTAGAAGTCCCTTTGGGCGATCGTTTGGCGCGCTTAGAGCTTGAAAAAGAAAATCCAGATTTTAATATCGTATTTAAAGGTTTTATTTTGGGTAAAAATCATCACGCCGATATTGATGGGATGATCAGGTTACTTAATAGATTCAGTGGGATTAGTTATATCTCAAAAGCTATCGATGCTTGGAGTTCAGCGGATCTTATACTTGATGAGTTAATGACCCTCGCCACAAAATTAGAACTTAAAATTCAAAGCAAAAATTTAACCCCTAAAGAAGTCAGAAGAGCCGTTAAACAGCTGGATAATATAAACGTCAGATTTACCCACCATGAAAATCGCTTTTCATATTATCTGGGCCAAGGTTCACGTTGGTTAGAAAGAATTATTTTTTATGTTCTCCTTTTACTAGTGTTAACTGTAGAACTCACTGGACTTATATTTACATTTTCATTCAGTCGGAGTTTATCAAAGGGGCTAAAAAATCTAAAATCGGCGGCTGTTCAGATCGGAAAGGGTGATTTTAATCAAAAAGTCATCATAAATTCAGAAGACGAATTAGGTCAGCTGGCCAGTTCCATCAATCAAATGGCTGAGCAACTTAAAGAGAATGTGAGCTTACGAAAAGAGGCAGAAGACGCTAACAAAGCAAAAAGTCTTTTTTTAGCCAACATGAGCCACGAAATTCGTACACCTTTATCTTCTATCGTGGGTTTTGCTGATTTATTAAAAAACAATGATATGACAATTGTAGAAAGAGATCGATACTTATCTATTATTCAAAATTCCGGTGAAAATTTATCTAATGTCATCAACGATATTTTAGATATTTCAAAAGTTGAATCGGGCCATCTTAATATAGAAAAAATTAATTTTTCACTCAGAAAACTTTTAGATGATCTTAAAAACCTTTTGATTTTAAAATGTGATGAGAAAGGACTTTATTTAAAGTTTGAATTTGATAAAAATTTACCTGAATATATTTATTCTGACCCCACACGGTTACGCCAAATTTTATTAAACCTACTTGGCAATTCTATTAAGTTTACTCAGCATGGTGAAATTCGTCTGTCAGTCAGTTTAGAAGACTCAAATCTTATCTTTGATGTTTTTGACACAGGCTTAGGGATTCATAAAAAAGATCAAAAATTGATTTTTGAATCTTTTAGGCAAAGTGATAATAGTTTGACTCGTAAATACGGTGGTACAGGCCTTGGTTTGCCACTCTCACTTAAGCTCGCAGAATTACTAGGAGGCCGTCTTGGACTTATTTATTCAACGCCTCTGTCTGGATCCCATTTTCGTTTTTCTTTATCTCATTTTAAAGCAACACAAGAAGTGCAAAACACAGCATTATTGAGTGTTCCAAATAAAAATCCTTTGAATCTCAACGGGGTTAAAATACTTATTGCTGAAGACGCCAAAGAAATTCAAGTTCTTTTAAAAGTTGTATTAGAGCAACTAGGTTGTGATGTTGATTTTGCTGAGGATGGACTTGTTGCTTTAGAAAAAGTGAAATTAAAAAACTATGACGTTATTTTATTAGACATTCAAATGCCCCGACTCAATGGGTATGATACCTTTATAAGACTCAGAGAGATGGGTTTCACCCAACCCATCATAGCCCAAACCGCTCATGCCATGAGAGAAGAAAAACAAAAGTGCAGAGACTTAGGCTTTGACGAAATCCTCACCAAACCCCTCAAACGTAGCAACCTCATCACCGCCCTTACTCAAGCCCTCTCATGAGTGCCAGGCCCTGTTTTCGTAATCAATGCGAGAGAGTTGATACGCTGCTTACGCAAACAGGGCCTGGCACCATCTGATTTATTTCTCGGGCTGAGACACAATTAAACTATTTTTGACTATTTTTTAGAATATTTATTGATTTTTAAACACATCAAAGTTCTCAGTGGTAAACTCAAATTTATGTCAAAAGAAGGAGTCTTGAATGTTAGCTAATCCTTTTATTATTAGAGAGTTTTTGGATATTTTCTTAGAATCAACGGGGATTGATCCCGCCCATGTTTTGCCAGATACCCCAATTGAAGAAATTGGTTTGTCTGAAAAATGCTTAGAGACACTTAAAATTAATTTAGAAGCCCACTTTGATGTTTATCTTGATGACATAGATGAATTAAAAAAAAGGTCTAGTCGTGAGATTGTTAACGAACTGCGAATGCATTACGAGGAAAGTCACAAAATCCCAATGGCAAGTTAATCACATTTTGTGAGCTTGAAATAAACAAGCTTAAATAGATTTAAAAGTTCCCGACCTTAGTCATAGGGTAGTCGTCTTCACTTTTAATCCTTATTTGTCGATATGACAAAGTAGTCTAAACGTTAGGAATAAGGATTTATGGCTCTTTCTATTAGTCTCTCTAAAAATCAATTTCTTGGAGAGTATAAAATTGAACAAATCCTTGGAACTGGTAAAGCCAGCGTGGTTTATCTGGCCACAAAAGACGATCAACGATATGCACTTAAAGTATTAAAAGAAAGCTCACCGCTACACAATAACCAATTGCTTCAAGTGGCTCGAAAAGAGGCCTCTTATTTAGCACGCCTCAACCATCCCGGTATTCTTAAAATCTTAGATGTAGGAATTGATTCTGATATTTGCTATATGGTTACCGAACTTATTGAAAACGAGACCCTACAATCTTTTATGGAAAAGAATCCAATTGATCAAGATTCTGCCATAAAAATTGTGAACAACATCAGTGAAGCTCTGAGTGAGGTTCATAAAAAAGGACTACTCCATCGAGATATAAAACCTGCCAACATCTTATTTGACCCAAAAACATTTACGACTAAGGTGATTGATTTTGGCTTTATGATCACCGAGGAAGAGTCAAAGGGTGGTAAAGGACCCATCGTAGGAACTCTGTTTTACTGTTCTCCTGAGAGATTAGGAATCATTAACCAAGTTGTCGATGTTCGTTCTGATATTTATGCACTGGGAGTCTTGTTTTATGAAATGTTGACAGGCGTTTTGCCTTTTAAAGCCGATTCTATAGGTGAGCTTTTTAAAATTCACTTTTCACATATTCCTAAAACACCAAATCAATTTAATCCAGAGATTCATCCCGTGATTTCTAATATTGTCATGAAAATGATCTCGCAAGATCCTGAACATCGTTATAGATCAATAGAAGGTCTTCTCTTTGATCTTCAGAACTATACTCATTTCAATAACACTACTGATTTGAATTTAGATTCAAAAAGTTTGTTAGTGGGAGATCAGTCGGGTGTAGGAATTGTTGGTCGAGAAAAAGAAATGATGATTATTGAAGATCGAATTCAACAAGCTAATAGGGGTAAGGGTAATTGTACCCTTGTTGAGGGTCGCTCGGGTTTAGGTAAAACTTATTTAATAGATGCGGTTCTAAAGTCTTTTTTAGACAAAGGGCACCCAGTTATTTTTGCCAAATCAAATGTTGATGATATTAAGCTATTTGGTCCAGTTATAAATGCACTTGATGATTTTTTGACAGATAAAACTGTTGATGTGGTCAAAGAAACACTTTCAGGGCTCGACCCAAAAGCCATTTTTTTATTGAAAAGATTCGGAACAAAGCTCAGTGATCTTTGTGGAGAGACTGAACCTTTGCTTGGACTCAGCCCTCAAATTGAACAACAAAGGGCAGTCAAAGAGCTTTCAAACTTTTTGACTAAACTTTCAAAAAATTACAAGGGTTTGACTCTTCATCTTGAGGACATCCAATGGTTGGACTCAGGCACAAAACAGCTTTTAGGTACACTGGCCGAAGATTTAGACAAATCCAACCTCTCAATACTATGCTCTGCTCGCGATGACGAAGAAAGTGAGATGCAAACACAAGAAGTGGTTGATTTGTTTGATCCGGTGCAAATTTCAAGAATCACAATTATGAAACTCGATATCATGAGTCTTGAAAAATTGATTTCTAGATATTTAAACTCTGAAGAAAGAAATTCGAAATTGATTAGACGTGTGTTTGAGATCACTAACGGTCACCCATTAGCGGCTTTGGAGTACTTAAAAGGACTTATTGAAAGTGGTGCACTTTATCCTGTTTTTTCTCGCTGGGAAGTGGCAGAAGAAGAGCTTCATGGGGCGGTGATCTCTAAAAACTTAAAAGATCTAGTGCTTGAGCGTCTCAATAAGCTCTCAGAAAACCATCGAAGCCGATTGACAAAATGTGCAGTCGAAGGGCATCTCTTTTCATTATCGACGTTATTAAATGACTCTGATTGTGATGAGAAAGAGATTTATCATTTTATTGAAGACGTAGTAGCCGCCGGGTTTGTTCGTCGAGCCTCTGAAGACTCATATGTTTTTAATCATGACAGTATCAGGGAATCACTCGTTGAAAATATAGAACCATCAGAACTTGCAAAAGTGAATGCCTCGATTGCGGGTTATAAACTCAGTCAAATCTCAGATGGGACAGACAAGAGTTATTATGATATATCAAGATATTTTTTAAAGGGTTTAGATTTCACAGAATCGGATCAAAGTTATCAAGTTTTAAAAAAAGCATCGTCATATGCATTAGAAAATTTTTCGGATATTGAATCCTATCAGCTGATCCAAGCCGCTGTAAAAAAGAAACCAGCTGTTGTTAATTATCAAGAGCAGCTGGAACTGGATTCACTCTTAGTTCGTACTGCAGCTCGAGTTGCCAAATATGACGAAGCCCTAGGTTATGTTGATCAGTTGATCAGGCAATGTCAAACTCAGGTCGAAAAAGGTGAAGCTCTTTATTTGAAATCAGTGGTCGTCGCCGAGAGCGGTGCGATGGCAAAAAGTTGGGAAGTTTCCAAAGAGGCGTTAAAAGTTCTGGGGGATCCCATACCCAACAATCCCCTTTTTCAAGTCGTTAGTATTATATTTCGTTGGATACATGTTCTATTTTTAACCAAAACAGGATGGCGATTTGGTAAAGCTAATAATAGTGAAATTAAAAAGCGTAAAGTACTTTGCAATATTTATCGACTTTCAAGTTATACTACAGTTTACCTAAATGATAAATTAGGTATAATACAATCCCTGGTTCGTAACTTTGGAAATACCCACTATCTGGGAAAAACCACCGAATACGCTGTGGCATTAGGACAGTACTCATTTCTCATCGCTTTGATTGGCTTTCATAAAGCGGCAATTCAAGGTATAGAAAAAGCTATAGTTATATCCCGTGAACTCAAAGATTTATCGGCAGAACTTGGTAATAAAATTCTACGAGTTTGGGTTTATGAATTTTCTGGGGATGCTGCCAGAGGTGATCAGTTAGCCGATGCTACAAAGCCTGAAGCTTTAAAATATGGAACACCTCGAGAAAAGGTAGAATTAATTACAGCTCACTCGGGTCTTTATGTTTACAGTGGTCATTCTCAGAAGACCGTCCAACAGTATTATCGTTACAAAGATCTTTTTGATGAGCTTGATAACACGACTCAAAGAGCTATGTTAAGGTTTTTAACCTATATTGATTTATCTCTTCTGGGCCAACGACATGAAGCTGAAGAAGTTTTTCGAGAGGCCCAAAAGATTTCAGAACCAGTTAAAGATGTAGTTTTTTGCAAGGCTCACTTGATTGGTAGTCAAATTTTTGTCTTATTAGATCGTCGTGAGTTTACCGAAGAATTAGAGAACTTTATTCAAGAATTTTATGAAATGAAATTTGACGATTACTGGTATGCCTATATTCATGTAGCGATTGGATATATTAGATATTATCAGACATTAGAAGCTAAAGAAACGAATCAGAAGAAGAATGCCCTTAAACAACTTAAAAAAGCATCACTAAAGCTCAAAAAAGTCAGTAAGACACCTTTGCATCGTTGTCATGCTTTGGTACTTGAAGGCTATTGCAAACAACTGCAAGGTAAAGATGGCTGCCCGTATTTTGATCAGGCTTTTGATCTTGCTACATCCAATGACTTTCCGTGGGCGATCTATGAGACTTCTTTAGCAATTGCCATAGCCCATAAAGACACAACAAAGGGCTTGTATTTTTCTACCCAAGCCCTTGAAGTAGCGACCAGACAAGGTTGGTTTAATCGCAAGCTGCGTGTGATCAAAGAATTTGGTCTGTCAGAGGGGGCTTCAAGTCCTGGTAATTCGACTGTGAACCTGTCTTTTAGTGTTCGAAATGTCAAATTAGAAAATCAATCGTTGTCACTATTAAGGGTCAGCCAGTCACTTTCTCATAATTTTAATTTTGATAAACAAGTTCAGATTGCTTTGGATGAAATCATCGAAATTATGAAGGCCGAAAGAGCATTTTTATTTATTGCTGAAAACGAAAATTTAAATATGCATCTTGGGCGCAATAAGAATAAAGCGGATGTGACTTTTGATCAGCTCAGTACAACCGCCGTGCAAAAATGTTTTCGAGAAGTTAAATCAGTTCTTGTTGAGAGTGTTAATGATATGAATATTCTTGGTTCTGAGAGTGCTGTCATTTATAATATTAAAAGTATTCTTGCGGTTCCGATGATGGTTAAAGATGAATGTAAAGGGGTGATTTATCTGGATACATCTTTAGCCAGAGGTATGTTTTCTAGCGAAGATGTCAATATGGCGTCGGCCGTGGCCTCACAAATTGCAATTTCTTTTGAAAATTTAAAAATTGCAGCCCTCGAAGTTGAAAAAAGAGAACTTGAAAAAGATTTAGAACTCAGTGGTGCAGTACAAAAGCTGTTCTTGCCACCTCAGCCCAGTCGACATTTTGGCAGCTATGATTTTTCTGGATTTCATAGATCAGCGACCCAATGCAGTGGTGATTGGTGGTGGTATAGAATAACACCAGATGATCGTGTTCAATTATTTATTGGAGACGTGACCGGGCATGGAGCGGGCCCAGCAATGGTGACCGCAGTCGTATCAACAGTTTTCAACACTATGATTCAAGCCGATCCAAAGGTTTCCATACATTCAATGATGCTTCAAGCCAGTCAACAGCTCGAAGGTCTTTCAGAATTCTTTATGGCAGCGACAGGAGTTGAGATTGATCCTAAAAATCACACTGTCATTGCTTACTCTGCCGGTTCTTTGCCGATTCATGTTGTTAGAAATAACGGACAATTGGATTTAATTTCTGAAAGAAGTACATTAATGGGTGATCATAGAAATGAATTCTCTGAATTGTCATTTAATCTTGAACCAGGAGACCGTATGTATTTATTTACAGATGGTTTTGAAGAGCAAGAAAATCCCAAAGGCCGGCAATTTGGCTCGCGACGACTGGTGAAATCCCTTAAAACGTTATGTGAAAAATCAACTCAAGAAGCTTTAGAACTGCTTGTCTCAGAAATAGACACCTACCGATCCGAAAAAGAACAATCCGATGATTACACTATCATCGCTTTGGATCGAATAAGTACAACCCCAAAAAAGTCTTAAGATTTCTAGCTAATAGTCCGATTTCTAAACCGTAAGTGGTTGTTACAAAAGCCTTTCAATGTGGTCGTAACACTTCTTTTCAACTTTTTCCAAAAAAGATTATTTAAGGGGGAGTTTGTTATGAGTCGAAGTTCTTCAAAGAAGAACCAAGATATTGCTGTTATTGGTTTAGGTTGTTGGTACCCCGGCGCAAATACAGTAAAATCTTTTTGGGAAAACATTCTCGCTCGACGAGTGCAGTTTCGAGAAATCTTAGATCAACGCTTACCCTTAAGAGAATATTTTGATTCTGATCCTAAAACCCCTGATAAAATGTATGCCAAGAGAGCGGCTTATATTGACGGCTTTGAATTTGATTGGATGAGCCGCCGTATCCCAAAATCGGCATTTGATTCTACCGACATTGTACAGTGGTTAGCATTAGAGGTTGCACTTAAAGCTCTTGCCGACGCTGGAATAAAAAAACAACACCCATTGCTGCATAAAACACGCGTCGTTGTCGGTAACAGTGTCACTGGCGAGTGGACACGATCAAATACCATGCGTACGCGCTGGCCCTATGTTAAAAAATCACTAGAAGCTTCAATGAATCACATGGATTTGTCAGAAGAGCAGCGTGCTCATCTGACTTTAACTATGGAAGAGTATTACAAATCAGTTTTCCCCCCCGTTAACGAAGATACACTGGCCGGTGGATTATCCAATACTATCGCAGGACGTATTGCCAATTATTTTGATCTTCATGGTGGAGCTTATAATGTTGACGGAGCATGTGCTTCGTCATTGATTGCTGTTGCCAACGCGTCTGATGCTCTACAGACCCATGATGCCGACTTGGTTCTTGCCGGTGGTGTGGACATCAGTTTAGACACCTTTGAGTTAATTGGTTTTTCTAAAGTGGGTGCCTTAACAAAAGACCAGATGCGTGTATATGATCAACGAGGCAATGGTTTTGTACCCGGAGAAGGGGCTGGTTTTGTTGTTTTAAAGCGCTTAGAAGACGCTGAGCGGGATGGTGATTACGTCTATGCCGTAGTTAAAGGCTGGGGAATCTCTTCGGATGGAAAAGGGGGGATGACAGCTCCAACGGTCGATGGACAAAGTCATGCTTTACAAAACGCCTATGAAAAAGCAGGATATCCCATTACCGACTGTCATTTTATCGAGGGCCATGGGACGGGGACAAAGGTTGGAGATCAAACCGAACTGCGAGGAATTTTAAAAACCTTTCAAGTCAGTGGCGAAGTGCTTATACCTCGTAGCTGTGGAATGACTTCTTTAAAATCTATCATAGGACATACAAAAGCGGCTGCTGGTATCGGTGCTTTTATAAAAACTGTGGCAGCTCTCAATCAAAGAGTATTGCCACCCACTGCCAACTGTTCGATTCTTAACCCTGCATTCTCTGAAACGAATGCTGTTTTATATCCGTTGATATTTGGCGAGAAAAAGCCATCAGAACAAATATTACGTGCTGGTGTATCGGCCATGGGTTTTGGTGGGATCAACTGCCATATTACTTTGGAGTCGGGTGACAAACCAGCATCATCATTACAACCAAGTCTTAATGAACGAGCTCTTTTTGTCTCTAATGATGAATCTGAAGTTTTTATTTTCTCGGGTCCCAGTTCAACACGACTCAAAGAACAAGTTGAGCTTTTGTATCAAAAAGTTAAAAAGATCGCCCACTGCGAGCTGGCTGATTTGTCACAGTATTTATGTCAGCGTCTTCAACCTGAAGCTCCGTTTAGAGCTTCGTTTGTGGCCAGTTCTGTTGAGGAGCTTGAGCAAAAGCTTGGATTTTTACTCAACCAGTTACCGAGTCGGGTTAAAGAGGGCGAATTTATTTACGATCAAAGACAAGGAATTAGGATTTGTAAAAGAACAAAAGCAACAATTGGTTTTGTTTATCCTTGCCATGGCTCACAGTATCTTAATATGTCACGCGTCTTGATCGAAAGATTTGATTTGGCACAAGAAGCACTAAAAAAAG
>CAYMBT010000005.1:0-7170 GCA_964388755.1 uncultured Pseudobdellovibrionaceae bacterium
TTGCACACTGAGCTTGAATAGATGAAATTCTTTACTCAAATTATTTATTCTTAATAATTTGGGGATCTTAAGGGGGAAATAAAAATGGAACACATCTCTATCAATCCTAATCCAAAGCTTAATAAAGACGCTCACATCCCAAGCTTTGAAAGTTATCAAGAGCTTTATCAACAGTCTGTTGAAAACCCAGAAAAGTTTTGGGGCGATATCGCCCGCAACAATTTTTATTGGAAAAAAGAATTCACCGAAATCCTGAACTACAATTACGACCTCAATAAAGGACCCATCAAAATTGAGTGGTTTAAAGACGGCGTTACCAACATCACTTACAATTGCCTTGATCGACATCTTGAAAATCATGGCGATCGGGTGGCCCTGATTTTTGAGGGCAACGAGGTGGGCGAAAATAGAACTCTGACCTACAAAGAATTGCACAGCGAAGTTTGTCGGCTCGCCAACGTTTTAAAATCTAAAGGTGTTAAGAAAGGTGACCGCGTCGCACTTTATATGCCCATGATTTTTGAATTGGTCATAGCTACGCTCAGTTGTGCTCGCATTGGCGCTGTTCACTCGGTGGTCTTTGGTGGATTCTCCGCCGAGTCTTTAGCCGATCGAATTCTTGATTCTGGTTGCCAGATGCTGATCACCGCCGACGGTTGTATGCGTGGAACAAAACTTGTGCCGACAAAAAATATCTGTGATGAAGCCATGGACATTTGCGAAAGAAAGGGATTTTTAGTTAAAACCTGTATTAGTCTTGATCATCTTAAAGAAAAGTATCCCGAAAAACCAATCTCCATGAAACCCGGTCGAGATTTTAAGTGGCACGCACTGATGAGTGAAGCTTCTCCCCATTGCGAGCCCGAGTGGATGGGGGCAGAAGATCCTTTGTTTATTCTTTACACATCGGGATCGACAGGTAAACCCAAAGGCGTCTTACACACTATTGGTGGCTATATGGTTTATACGGCCACCACTTTTAAATATATTTTTGATTATCAGATGACAGACATTTTTTGGTGCACTGCTGACGTGGGTTGGGTGACGGGTCACTCTTATATTGTTTACGGACCTCTTGCGAATGCTGCAACCCAAGTGATCTTTGAAGGAATCCCCTCTTACCCCGATATGGGACGCTTTTGGGATGTGGTCGATCGCCATAAGGTGACTCTGTTTTACACCGCACCCACTGCGATACGAGCCATTGCTTCAAAGGGTGATAGTTTTGTCAAAAGATCCAGCCGCAAAAGTCTTCGCCTTTTAGGAAGTGTGGGCGAACCCATAAATCCCGAAGCTTGGCGATGGTATTACGAAGTTGTTGGCGAAAGCCGATGCCCGGTTGTGGATACTTGGTGGCAAACAGAAACCGGTGGTATTTTAATTACGCCCCTTCCTTTTGCCACAAAATTAAAACCTGGCTCAGCCAGTCTTCCTTTTATGGGTGCACAACCCGTCCTTCTTGATGCACAAACGGGTCAAGAACTTAAAAATGAAGCCTCAGGTGTTTTAGCCTTCAAATTTCCTTGGCCGGGTCAGATGAGAACAATTTATGGTGATCACGAGAGATTTGGTCTCACCTATTTCAATCAATATAAGGGTTACTATTTCACAGGCGACGGATGCCTGAGAGATAAAGACGGTTACTACTGGATCACAGGACGGGTGGATGACGTTATCAATGTCTCTGGACACAGAATCGGAACTGCAGAAGTTGAAAGTGCACTGGTTGAACATAAAGCCGTGGCCGAAGCTGCTGTGGTCGGCGTTCCCCACGATATCAAGGGGCAAGGTCTATACGCCTATGTCACTTTGAATTCCGGTTTTGAATATACTGAAGATTTAAAAAAAGAACTTAATCAACATATTCGAAAAGAAATCGGTGCTTTTGCCATTTGCGAAACCATACACTGGGCCCCCGAATTACCTAAAACCCGTTCAGGTAAAATCATGCGCCGAATTCTAAGAAAGATTGCTTGTAAAGAAGAGGATCAATTGGGTGATATAACAACTCTAGCTGACCCATCGGTCGTCGAGAGACTGATCAATCAACGATAGAAATTATCCCTAGGAGAATGTCTCAGTGAAAGAAGTTTACCCTCAAGGCTTTAGACAGCGCCGTGCTTTGAACTGGCTCTCTATTGGTTTTTTATATGCCACCTATTATATGTGTCGATATAATTTTCGTTTTGCTGTTCCAGGCATGCAAAATGAATTTGGTTTTGACATTAACGACATCTCTTTTATTTTTGCTATTTGGTCAACGGCCTATGGTGTGGGTCAACTTGTTAATGGTCTTTTTTGTGATGTCATCGGAGGCAAAAAAAGTCTCTTGATCGGAGCGATAGGCACCATAGTTATCAATTTGATCTTTGGCTTTTCGTCTTTGGTCAGTCATTTTTTTGCTTTTGCCCTTCTTGCATTAATGAATGGCTATCTGCAATCCTTCGGCGCCCCCGGGTTGATTAAAATCAATGCCGCCTGGTTTAGAAAAACCGAGCGCGGATCCTTTTCTGGAATATTTGGTGGCGTTATTCAAATGGGTCAAATTTCTATTAGCCAAATGGCTCCAGCACTTTTGAATGGTGGATTTATGATTGGATCCATTGTTCTCATTAATTCTGGTCAGTGGCGATCTGTCTTTATGTTTCCACCACTTTTTACAATGATAGCGGCCCTTGTTTTACTTTTAGTCGTTAAAGAAACTCCTGAAGAAGCCGGATTTCATGGTGTCATTGAAGACGAGCTTGATAACAGTGCCGGTGTTAAAGTGAGTCTTAAAGAAAGTTTTAAATTCATATTCTTTCATCCTCTCATTTGGTTTTATGCATTTGCTTATGCCTGCACAGGTGGAGTTCGCCATTCGTTAGATCAACTCTCAATACTCTATTTTAGGGACGAGCTTGGCTTTAATATGGAAAACGATATTCCCCTTATTGCTTCAGTCACTCTTATGGCCATGCCTTTTTTTGCATTTGTTGGGTCTTTGATTTCTGGGGTCATGTCCGACAAACTCTATAACGGAGAGCGTGGACCGCTGGCCATAAAACTCTACTACCTTGAAGCCTTTTCAATTGCCATCGCGGCCCTTTTACTTTTGTCTGACGTGGTCAAACCGGATGCGACCGGAGTGATCATCGGTTGCCTGATTCTGATTGTGATCGCATTAACCGTCAATTCAACCCATTCGCTGATTGGAGCCGCGGCCCCCATGGATATTGGTGGAAAAAAAATGGCTGGATTTGCAGCCGGTGTCATCGATTCGTTTCAATATTTTGGTGGAGCCATTTCTTTTCTTATCACCGGCTATGTTCTCAATCTAACTCAAGAGACCCATGGATATCTTTTTTGGTATGTGATCATGGCTTCCTTTGGTGTGCTTGGTGGTACAACCATGCTCTTTATGCAAAAAAAGAAAGTTCGCCTGGGTCTTTAAAATCATGGGAATCAACACCTTCAAGACTTGCCGTAATCCTAAAGACGGGCTACTTTTTAATTCATGAGAGTATTAGTTGTTCGCTTCAGCGCCCTAGGTGATGTGGTTTTAACCACAGGTCCATTGCGTGCATTTATTAACCAACAGGCCGATATCAAAGTGGATTTTATGACCTCAGAAATTGGGGCAGAAATCCTTCAAGGTCATTTGGATATCGATCATCTTATAATCATCGAAAAAGGTTCATCACTTTTTAAGCTCATCAAGCAATACAAAAAACTCAACTCTTACGATACGGTGATTGATCTTCAAGGTAATTTTAAATCCTTTCTTCTCAAGTTTTTTTTACGAGCCTCTTTTTTTAAAATAGAAAAGCAATCGCGTTTACGACGAGTTTATGCCAAAACAAAAAAAGGGGCTGAAAAACTTCAAAAACATGTGACAGAAAAATATTACGAAGTCTTTAAAAAAGCTTTTGACCTTAAAGATATTAATACCGAAATTCTTCGACCGAGCCTCTTTGTAAAACCCATAGTCTATCAACCCGATCAATTTGATTTCTCCAGGGCGGTGATTGTTCATCCCTACGCCAGCCAAAAAAATAAGGTATGGCCTTATTTCTCTGATTTGATTCAAAAACTCATCGATCAAAAAACAAATGTGGTTGTTATAGGCGAGAGCCCCGATAAAATTGAACTGCCGCAATCTGAATTCGTCAGAGATCTCACTAACAAAACTTGCCTTAATGAGATGAAATCCATCATTGCCAGTGGCGCCACTTTACTGACCACAGATTCTGGCCCCATGCACATCGGAATTGCTGTCAAAAAACCCGTGATTGCTCTTTTTGGTCCCACCACCAAAGAGTTTGGTTTTTATCCTATTTTTAAGGATACATTTGTCATAGAAAATAAAGAGTTAACTTGTCGACCATGTCACGTCCATGGCGGAAACTTCTGTCCCTTAGAACATTTTGACTGCATGAGAAGTCTAAGTGTCGACCATGTTTTAAAGACACTGAAGTCCATCACTCACTGAGAATCGGCACCGTAATCATTTTCTATAACAAGATTTCTAAAAAACATAAGATCAGCTTTGGCGTCTAACTGTTTAAGCAGCATAAATATTCCACCTAACTTACGGTGTAAAAAGATCAGCTGTTTAGGTGGGGCAGAAAACTTCAACGCCCTTGTCACAAGTAACGCACGCCTTCTGACCTCATTGCTATAAGTCGGGCTAGAAAAGTCAAAAGGTTGTACTTTTGGATCAAAGGGTGAAAGAGAAAAAATTAAAAAATCGATAAAAAGCTTACGAGTTTCATCACTTTCTTTGTTTGATAAAAATTGCAATTCAAAAACCTGTTTGACGATTTCGTCTCGGTCGTTAGCAAAAACAGCGCGCAAAAGTCTTTGATAAAATTTAACAAACTCAGAATCAAAATCAACCGTGGCGCCAAAATCAAGAAGAACCAATTGATTATTTTTATTAATTAAAAAGTTAGCAGGATTAGGGTCGGTTTGTACCAATTTGTTTTCAAAGAATTCTTTGATATAGAGTCTTAAAAGTTGTTCGGCAATTTTTTGTTTACTTTCTGTTTTTGGATTGGTTTTTAGCCACTGAGAGAACTCTTGGCCTTCTTCGTGGGAGAGCAAAATAACTTTTCGAGTGGTCATCTTGGGATAGGCTTTGGGTATGATGTAATCAGATCCTTTAAAGTTATCACCATATTTTTTCAGCGACTTCAGCTCGTGAAGATAATCTGTTTCTAATTTTAGAACTCGCCTTGCCTCTTCCATCAGATCTTCAATGTCAACTTTTTTATTGGCTAAAAAGACAAAGGTTTTAAGGATGGATTTTAAGGTATCTATGTCCTCGTCCACACTCTCTGCAACACCAGGATACTGAACTTTGACCACAACATCCTCACCTCGGTACTGAGCCGCAAAGACTTGGCCAATACTGGCTGCAGCCAGTGGCTCAGTCCTTAGATTTTTTAATTGTGCAAACCGCTCTTCACCAAGCTCTTGAAGTATTTGTTCGTGCATGATTTTGGGATCAACAGGTGGCGCTTGGGACTGTAATTTCTCGAGGACGGCTATCACTTCAGGCGGTAAAAAATCATAACCTTCTACAGAAATGGTTTGAACAGCTTTCATGGCGGCACCCTTAAGGCGACCCACATGATTAACTACAATATCGGCTTGATCAATTAGGACTTGCAGCTTTTTAGTATGATCACTGGATAAAAACTTCTCACTTTGCTTTAGAGCCACACGAGCGGCCATCTTAAACAAATGGCCTTTTCTAGATTTAGGAATAAGAGAGGATGATTCAGACATTAGTTGTGATCCTTTCGCAAAAAGCGAAATAACTCAAAGAAAGATTGAAGACTATGTATTGTGACGCCAACACCCTGAGCGATGCGTACACAGATAAAAGTGATGATCGAGATATAACGTGGAACTTGTTCAACTTTATCGTCAAAAGATTGAATATTGAGTTCAGAAAAAATCTTTTTATGGGCTTTGATCCACTGGTACACAAGCCAAAGCATTAAATCCTCGAATTGAGAAAGAATTTTCATAAAAAGCAGCAGAGGCGATACAATAAAAAGATAGCCCTTAAATGTAATATCATCGTAGTGGGCCGCTACGTTTTCAGTTTCAAAACTATACTCTTCATCAGTCAGTCGCCCTCTTTCGTTAAGATAGCGACAAATAGTATTTTTATTTTTAACTTCTAAAAGATCGATCTCTTTTTTTTGTCTAGGTAAAAAAAATGAAATAAGTGCCAGTACACTACATAGTAAGAGCCATGTGACTGCGAGAATGATGATAATGGGAAAACCAATCCAATGGATCAATTCATCTCCTAAAATAAGGTTTTACAACCCGAGCTAAAAGTTTTGGAAAATGCTGACCCATCTTAACCCCAATTTTTGATCGGCCTTGTGGCCAGCGAATGGCTCGATCATCTTCAATGGCTTCAAACACCAAGTTGGCCCAGTCTTCTGCCGGGATCGAAGATAAGAACTTAAGATCAAGGTGGGTTGAATAAAGATCAGGAATCTCATCATACATTCTGGTTTTTACCCCTGGGGTGACCATCACAAGGGTTGAAACCCCTGTGCCTTCAAGTTCTTGCCGTAATGACTCAGTAAAGGCGATAACTCCTGCTTTACTAGCTGCGTAGGTGCTTGCACATGGTAAATACATAAGGCCCGAAACAGAGGCATTATTGATAATCTTTCCACTTTTATTTTTAAGCATAATAGGCAAAAGTAATCTTGTCATATGAATGAGTCCAACAAGATTGACCTGAAACATTTGATAGATTTTATCAACCTCTTGTTCTTCAAGAAGGCCTCCGGTCAGAAGACCTGCATTATTCACAAAGTAATCGGGCTTAATATTGGATTCAGTCAGTGCAGCAATAAAACGATTAATGCTTTCTGGCTGCAACATATCTATATCCCAAGTTCTGACACTGAGGGCCCCTTTATCTAAAAGAGATTTTTCAATTGAGGTGTCTTTTTTTCTGACCAGCAAATGAACATTCATTTTAAGGCTTGCTGCTTTTTCTGCTAGAGCAAGACCAATGCCGCGATTACTGCCAGTGATAAAGATATTTTTATTTTCAAAAGACATTTTAAACCTTTCTGTCATTTTTAAGATCACTTTTAACTTTTAACTTTTAACTTTTAACTTTTAACTTTTAACTTTTAACTTTTAACTTTT
>CAYMBT010000005.1:7270-16271 GCA_964388755.1 uncultured Pseudobdellovibrionaceae bacterium
TTTAACTTTTAACTTTTAACTTTTAACTTTTAACTTTTAACTTTTAACTTTTAACAATAAAAATTTTTTGCCATGACTAAGGCTTTGTCGTGTTATTTTTTATAAAATTCTCGGCCTGAGAAAATATTTCTTTCTTTCGGGCTGGATCCATTTTTTCTAGTGTTTTAACCATCATGGAGAGTCTTGGATTTTTACTAAAAAAAGAACGATGTTTATCAATAAAACGCCAGTAAAGCCCGTCCATTATAACACACCAAGGTTCCTTTTTGTAATCACTCATCTTAAGTAGATAATTAGAACCACAAATGTAAGGTTTTGTGGCAAAAATACCGCCCTCGCTCATAAGCCCCATTCCGTAGACATTGGCCGCCATAACCCAATCTGCGCTATCAACATACATTTCCATAAACCAGCGATAAACTTGATGGGGGTGTATTTCACTCAAAAGCATGAGGTTACTTTGCACCATCAAACGATCAATATGGTGGGTATAGCCGTATAGATTGAGTCTTTTCACCGAGTCATCAAAGGGTTTAATGCCAGTTTCACCCGTATACCATTTCTCATTAAGACCTCTTTGGTGCTGCCAAAAATTTTCGGTCTCCATTTTTTCTCTATAATTATCGTAAATGCCTTTAACAAATTCTCGCCATCCAATGATTTGACGAATAAAACCCTCAACAGAAGAAATATTTTTCTCGCTCACCTTCACTTTATCAAGTAATCGACTGACAACATCTTGAGGAGTGATTAAGCCATTATTGATCATAGGAGACAGGATTGAATGAAAACCAAAAACAACATCACTACTAATGGCATCTTGATAAGGCCCAAAAGATTGTAATTTTTCATCAATAAAGTGGTCTATGGATTCTAGAGCTTGCTTTCGACTATACGGAATCCAGTAATGACTCATATCCCCAGGATGACTAGGATAAAGTTTTTTTACAGATTTTTTAACATCCTCTAGGATCGGTGAACTTTGAATCACTTTAGACTTAGGAATTTTAATGTCTTTAGGATATTTTTTTCGGTTTTCGCCATCAAAACTCCACTGCGAAAAAAGAGGGTTCTCTTTTTGATCGATTAGAATCTTATGTCTTTTCCTTTGTTGAATGTAAAAACTGTTCATTAACGGTTTTTTTGAGGTCTTAAGGTAGTCCTTAAATTGATCTCTTGTGCTCATAAACATGGGATTTATGAATTCGATACTTTCAATTTTTAGTTCCTTTATCATTTTTTTGATTTGGATCTCAAAGTTATAATCACTAATTTGATAAAATTTGATGAGTTTAATCTGAGGATTGTGCTTTAAGTGATTTTTTAACTTTACGACAAAGCTTTTCTTAAACTGATCTGTTTCGCAATCCAAATAAGTCAGTTCATAGCCTTTTTTCTTTAGCTCTTCAGCATAGGTTCTCATCGAGGTAAAAAAGAAGACAATTTTATGTTTATGGTATTTGTACTGGCTGGCTAAATGATGGTCTTCTGCCATAAACAGATGATCTGATTTCTTAAACTCAGCCACTTTGAAGTCAAAGAGTTGATCGCCGAGTATAATAAAAAGAGATTCAGATTTTTTTTGCGAAGACAACTTGCACCACCACTTGTATGAGAATCAACGAACGCAATGACCAAAACAAAGTGCGAGGCCAGTTGGTTGAAACCAGTTTGTCGATTAAAGCAAGATCATAGCCCGATACTATCAGTTGAGTGTGCAGTGGTACGCTTAAAAAAAATGTGGATAACCAAATCAGCAAAGTTAAAAAACAAAGCAGTGGCCATACGAGGCTTGTCGGCTGATGAAGCCAAAGATAGAGTCCCGTTAATAGTTCAACCACCATCATTGGTCCAACAACCCAAGTGATCGAACTTTGATGAAATTCAGAAAACTTTAGAAATCCTTCAGAACTGACAAATCTAAACGATGGATAGTGAACCAACTGGATAATCCAGATAACACCAGTCATAAAAAACGTCGCCACTAAATGGATGACAAAGATAAAACCGTACAAGCTCATTAAATAAGTATAATGCTTACCGATGTTTTGTTCAAGCTTTCTTGAACAAATTTAATATCCGTTTGCGATTAGCTTTTAATTAACAATAACAGGTGCTTAGCAAACCCTTCTGAGCAAAACAGTCTTCACTGTCTCACTCAGAGTCATCTCCATTGAAATTAATAAAGTATCAAAGAGTCACTCAGTTTGTTCTGAGAAAGGAAGGTATAAAACCCAAAAAGAATGGATGAATAACTATTCTTCAAGAAGGGATCTCAACATCCAAGCCGTCTTTTCATGAAGCTGAATTCTTTGCGTGAGTAAATCCGCTGTCGCCTCATCATGGGATTCATCGGCCACCGGAAAAATTCCGCGAGCTGTCCTAATCACAGCCTCATGTGAGTGAACCAGATTTTTAATCATCGCTTTGGCGGCCGGATTTTCTTTATCATCTTCTATGGAGCTGAGTTTTACAAATTCACCGTAGGTCCCAGGGGCACGCTCACCGAGTGCTCTGATTCGTTCTGCAATTTGATCAACGGCCAGGGCCAATTCTGTATACTGGGTTTCGAACATCATATGTAATGTTTGAAACATGGGGCCAGTCACATTCCAGTGATAATTATGGGTTTTTAAATAAAGTGTGTAGGAGTCAGCTAAAAGGTGGGATAGACCTTCTGCAATAGCTTTTCGTGCAGATTCTTCGATTCCAATATTTAATTTCATAAAATCTCCTTTTAAATGATGCCGAGTCTGTAAATTCCATAAATAATCAATAAACGGCGAGTTTAATAATTAATTGTTAGCATAAAGAATGCCATATTGAAACGCACGGCGCGCCCCATAGCGATGAGTCTGACACTGATAAATGTAATAAATTCTATTGTATCGTTCAAATCAGACCACTGTGGGCCAAAGAATGTGGATAAAAGGGACTCCCCTTCAATCACCACCACAGGTCCACCGAAGGGGACAAAACTCACTGCCCGAACATCAACACCACTGATAATGATTGATTCGATCTCATAATGGAAATATATTGATTCTATTGACTAATAGCTATTTTCTATCAGCTTAAATTTCTATAAATACATAAAACTAAGGTCAAAACTTAATATGGAGCCTCAAAAAAATGCCAACAATCACCCAACTTGAATATATTTTAGCCGTTGCAAAATTAAAACATTTTGGAAAAGCCTCGGAGCATTGCCATGTTTCACAGCCTAGCCTCAGTATGCAAATTCAAAAGGCTGAAGACGAGCTGGGGTTACAAATATTTGATCGAAATAAAAAACCCATCGCCATGACAGAAAAAGGCTTGGTCGTCGTTGAGCAAGCTCAAAAAATGATTCAAGAGTACCAAAAGCTTTTGCAACTTTCACAAAAAGAAAACGCAGAACTTAAAGGTGATTTTAATTTAGCCGTTATACCCACACTGTCTTCCTCGCTCATTCCACTTTTTGCTAAAAAGTTTTCTATCAGTTATCCCAAGGTTCAACTTTATATCCATGAACTCACCACAGAAAGAATTTTAGAAGCCCTTCGAACAGATGAAATTGATGGTGCACTTCTGGCCACACCACTGCCGGATCAAAACCTTGATCAAACTGTTCTTTTCTATGAGAGCTTTAGTGTTTACTGTTCAAAAGATCATCCACTGCTTAAAAAGAAGAAGCTGAAAGTTAAAGACTTGATCGAACACAACGATCTTTGGATTTTATCCGATGGCCATTGTTTTAAAAATCAGGTCCTTAATTTTTGTTCGATCGACTCTGATCTTGAAGTTTTGCCTAACATCCATTTTCAAAGTGGCAGCTTAGAAACCCTTAAACGATTGGTCGAAAGTGCCAGCGGTTACACATTTTTACCCCAACTTAATATTATTGATCTCAACTCTACCGAAAAAAAACGTGTGCGAGACTTCTATCCCCCGTCACCGTCCAGAGAGATCAGTATTGTTTGTCGCCCCGGCCACTGGAAAAAAGATATAGTCACAGCACTGAGCCAAGTCATACAGGACCGCCTTCCAGAGTTATTACTCAAAAATAAAACATCCCAGTTTGACGTTATAGAAATCGTTTAGATTAAAAAAAAATGGGTCGTGACGGGGTTATTGGCTATTACCACTATCAACTTTTATAACAAAACTGGGTACGCCCTTCATACTGTATTGACCTAAACCCATACCTAAAGCCATTGTCGATGCCGACCACAATAAAACAGATAGAAGTGCAACAATTGTTGCACGCACAAAAGGGCGCTTCAGCTGAAAGCTCAATCCCAACCGATAAAAACTAAAAGTAAAGTAAATGAAACCAAAGAAATAAGTAAAACTAGACAATAAAAATAAATTAGAACTTGCCAGGTTAAAGAAGAGAGAAAAAATCGAAGAAAAGATAGAGAGATGAGCCGATAAAAATGTTGAGACGATGATCCAACTTATAATGGTTAAACCCATCGGTCGCATGAGAAAAAAACCAATCAGGCAAAGAGGCGGAATGCTTAAAAGACCAAATATTTTATAGGTACTACCTAATAGGGACGAGAATTTTGTATAATAAATACTAAATGCTTCTTCGTCGATGCGAACGGTCCCTTTTTCTAAAGGCACTTTAAGATTTTCTTTTATTGAAGACAAAACAAAATTATAATAATCACCACCTAATGAGCTTGGATTAAACAACAAGATATAAGTAAGGTATGAAATAAAAAGGCTCACTAACAGATAGCGGAAAACTTTAAAGTATTTATCTCTATTCCCTGAAATATAACTCAATAAAACTTTCTCGGGCTTTACTGAAAGTTCATAAACTGTTTTTACATAACTTTTTTCTAAATCTGTGATTGCTTCAAAGAATTCAATACAAAACTCTTTGAACTCTAATTGTTGTGCTGGCTTCATTGAATCTGCCCCCAAAGACAAACTGGTATCATAATCCTCTAAGGGAACCTATAAAAATTTGAAATTTTCATAAAAATTTCATCTCACTTTATCAAACAAATCTTACTTATTTGAAGCTGATAAACATCAATCCATAGTCAAAAAGTAGATTTAAAAAATTAATAATACTCATTTTATAAAAACCTCAAAAAAGAGTGGGAAACGAACAGGTTTTATAAAAAAAGCATTACTGATTCTAATAGCTTAGGGTCATTTAGGGAATAAAGTTGTTTTTTTCTATTCATTGGCAAGGTTTCGTATAAAAATATTAATTATGAAGTTCGTATTTTTTATTGTTTTATTATTAGTTCTGCCTCAGACCAGCATGGCCTCTCAGATTTATATGAATAATGCTCTCGGAGGACCCTCGAATGTTAAATATGCCCTCGAGTCAGCCTATAGTATTGGCTCCGGAGTGGGCGCCAAAGAAGGCCGCTGTATACTTTGTCATTTCACAGAAAGCGGTGGCGCAGGACAAATCAATAATGGCTATGGACAAGATTTTGTGGACGCTGCCATTCGACTGGGTGTCAGCGCCCGTGGTGGCGGAAGTCAAAGTCAGCAAACTTTGTCGCAAATATTTTTAGAAACTCAATTTGCAAATCAAGATTCAGATTTTGATGGCTTCACAAACGCTGAAGAGTATGTGATCAATACTGATCCCGCTTCAGATATTGTTGATATCTCAACCTCTCCCGGCAGAGGTGGTGGAGGCTGTGGGAGCATTATAACCCCCAACAATTTTAAGCCTACTGGTTCTCGTAGGCTATTCTTACTATTTTTACTATTTATACCGCTCAGTCTTAGTTTGTGGCTCCGAGCCCGTCGTCTGTCACATTCGGGTAATTTGAAGGATCTAAATCTTTGATGGGCATATAGTTGCTTTGGATGTTGTGCAAATAAAGAATGGTCTCCATTTCACCTTCAAGTGGTGTCCCTAAACGGTCCCATGCTCTTTCAATATCAGCCAGATGAGTTGTACCAAATGATGTTTCATCAATCCAATCCCATTCAAAATCAATAGCCTTACCTTCAAATAAACTTTGGGTGTTGTACCATCGGTCTTTATGAACTTTAAAAACAAACATCCAGTGTTTGCGTCCATCACTTGGACCATTCACCGTACGCCCTGGGGCGGTAAAACCATCGGATTCACTCATCTCATAAGAACTGGCCACAAAGGGCGAATAAGCTTGCCCGATCACTCTTGCACGCTCAGTCTCAAAACTTGAATCATCATAACCTGAGGCGTACCAATCAGTATGTCGATCAACGGCATCTTTAAGACGTTCGTAGGCTGTATTAATGTCAGTGACTCCCGATTCAGAGAGACCAAACACCGAATTAAAACCCATGTCAGGTTGCGGCCAATAGCTAGCAAAGTTTGATCTAAAGTCTGGCAAAAATGATTTCAAATCATAAGATTCATAAGTTTTATCTGGGTCATCGTGTTTCAGTTTAAAGTGCGCCGGATAAAGCGAGGATTCAAAATGGGGAACTATAGTTACATTTGTACCCGTCTGAGAAAATGAGCTATCAAAAGAGCGGTCTCTCATCAGCCATGTGCTTAGGCCCGAGCGAGCGGCATTCCATCTATGAAGAAAGGGCTCTTTCATATAATTTTCGCACTCTTCCACCGGAAAATTGAGTGGTGTAGTATTTCCATCCTTAGTAACACTTCGAACGAAGACTTGCCCTTTATTATTTCGACCACAGCGATTCATCATCGAAGTCGAATACCAAATCATGGCGTTACTCTCTGGAGAGTTGGGTTTCATGTTTGAATCGCCACGAAAATCATAATAATAATCTTTGTCGACGTTCGAACAAAATTGGTTCTCATAATTTTCAAGACCTGCTTTATAGGCCAATGAACCTGGGTACTCTTTTTTAGCGATTTGTGGCTGAGAGATATATTCAGTGATCATGTATTTAACTTCACAAACAGTAAATGCAGGTACAGGTTTATCGACCGACCACAAATCGCTTATAGGGAATGTTCGGCTTTCTTTCCAGACTTCACTTTCTTTGTCGTCAAACGCTTGACGAGAGAAGGTTACAAAATAAGCGTAGGACTCAGCCGTGAGTTCATTAAAGACATTAGTGAGTTCTTTTGACGGTTCAACTTTGTGCTGTCTTTTTGCTGGTAATTTTGTCAACTGAGCCATCCATCGCAATTTTTCTTCGATCAATGTGGGACGGTCTCTAAACTCTCCACAAAGATAGGTTAGAAAGGCGTGGGTGTTACCCTTAACACCTTGGGGTGCAGGGTTATTGCTGCTGGTGTATTGGTAATCAAATTTAGTTTTTAATATTTCTTTAGAAAATTCAGCCGTACCACTTCCGTCATCAAACGGCATTCCAAATTGTTGATTGGAATAATCATCAAGAATAGGCGCATAAAGATCCCACGGAAACTCGGGGTCAGAAACTTTTCTAAACCCATAGCCAGCAATAACAGCACTGTACATATAGAAACTCACCGGCGCTACCTTGTTGAGTTTTTCAACAGCAGCCATTACTAACTTATCTTTGTAATTGGGTTTTGGGATCTGGGTAGAAATTCGATCAACATTCCCACAATAATCTTCAAAAAGTTGGTCGAGTTGCTTTTCTGAATACTGATCTGGCAAAGAGAGCCTATATTCAACAAAATTAGCAGCCATGATGTTAGTAGCAAAAAAAACAAGCACCAAAAGACGAATTACAAGTGAAGACGATTTCATTGACCCCCCAGTCAGAACATATTGATAGGTTTAAGAAGATTTAAACTTGAAAAAGGACTAACAGAACTTTGATGCCCAGAACAGTGACAAGCTTTGGGAGTGTCAAATAATGTAAATTTTATAGGGTGCTCATAAATCCACTCTAGAAAGAATTCTTTTAAAATACAGCCGAGAAAAAGACTTTGTGACTGTACAAATGAACGTGCTACGGACTTTTAAGTATCTTGATATCCATTTGGGGGGCCGATGGTTTATTTTTCGCTTTTGATCTTTATAATCCAAAACTTAAGTTTCACAGCCACAGCCATGCGACCTGAATCTGATGACACAAGCATTTATAACGAATGCTTGTGGAATAAAGAACTTCTTGAAACAGAAGTGGATTGCAATGATCTATTTCACCACTACAAACCCCTGAAAGCAAAATACTCGCCGATTTCTGATGTGCGCCTTGGAAGCTATAATATTTTTAGAATCAGTGATCAAAGAACCTATAAAAGACTGGATCTTAATGCCATTATGATTGATTCACAGTGGGATATTGTTGCAATGGTTGAGCTTCAACCCAATCGTGCCATGGACATGGCTTTTAATGTGAACGCTCAATTGGCGTTTAGAGAGAAAAAAATTAATAGTGAACAATTGATGAAAGCTTACAGTTATCCCCCTTATCTTGAGCTTCTTATTGAACTTCAAAAGATTGATCCCTCTTGGGGTCTTATCATTTCGCCATACTCTCAAGGGACTGACACAGAACTTTTTGGTTTTCTTTACCGAGGCTCACAAGCCGAACCCATTGAATCGTCATATTGTTTAAAAAATCAACTTCAGCCCAATGAAAGCTCATCCTCTTTTATATTTAGAGAGCTGGATGCAAAAAGCTACGGTTCCAACGGAATTTCTTATAAAAGTGACGGGCGCCCAGTTAATCTGAGATCCTATGTGAGCCCCAAAGAGGCTTTGGCCTGCAATCTCGCGCTCACTGGTGAATCTCAAAATCGATTTTCAAAAATACCTTTTGTGGCCCGCTTTCAATCAAAGAGTTTTGATTTTAATTACATTACCCTTCACTCAAGATTCAGAGCCACCGATGAATTTATGGGAGATTGTGTAGAAGCCTGCCAAAATACAGCCAGCGAAATGTTGGATTTTATTTTTACTCGCTCACCCGGAAAAGAGATCAACGAACAAATCAGTGCTCAAATCTATAAGGATAAAATGATTTCTCGGGGCGAGTCCCGTGAAATCAATCGATATTTTGAAGCCTTTATCACTGTCGAAGAATCTTTAGAAATGAATAAACTTGAAAAAGACAGTGATGTGATTATTGCTGG
>CAYMBT010000005.1:16296-28120 GCA_964388755.1 uncultured Pseudobdellovibrionaceae bacterium
TTGAGTATATGGTTTCAAAACATTGGCGCTCCCTGTTGTGGCAAAAAATTAAAAATTTGCAAGAGGGGCTGGTTGTTCTAATCACTGAAAAAACAAGCCTCAGTGACAAAAATGGATATGGTAGTAACTACGATCATTTTCTTTTTAATTCTAAAACACAACAAACCCAATCATGCCATCCAGACAAAGCTCAAGTTGTGGATTTCGTCAGTGAAGATCTTATTTTAGATAACGGCTTTGACTTAGGCTCTGAGTTAGCAAAATTTAAAAATCCCAAACGCTACGATGAAGTTATTCGTTACTATAAAGACCGCATCGAAAATCGCGCATGGGTCACCCGTACTGCTGAATATTATGAGTACTCAGATCTTGATCAACAAAGCCTTGAAACTCTTCCCAGTGATCTTTTAAGGTCAACAAAAGTCTGCGATGGTTCTGACACCCGATTTAAAAAACAGGATCTCAAAGTCAGTGACAGTCTGATTGCCGATATCGAATGCAATTTACTTTATGCCAGCGACCCCTTTCGTCACCTTTCATTTGCCATGAGTGATCATTTACCCATAAGCTTAACCTGCTCGTTTTAATTGAACTTAAGCTTATGAGGTTTTTTTGAGAAAATGGCTTTATGTCCTTGTGACTTTATTTTTTGCTCTCTTTTTAATCTGGCCCAGTCAGTTTAAATTTCAAAAATCTATTGTTATTCTAAGACCTGCTGAAGAAGTTTACTCTTATCTTGTTAACTTAGAATCTTGGAATGAATGGAGCCCCTGGTTTGAAGACAGTCAAAAGACACAATTTCAATTTAGTGGCTTACAAGGTGTCGTCGGCAGCACGGCCGAATGGACAAATGATTCAAATCTATCAATTCAACACACTCTCACGAGTCTCGAAGAACCCCATCAAATCATAACGGATTTTATTCATAAAGATTCAAACCCAATGACTGGCCAGTCCCAATTCAGCATTGCTGAAATCGATGGGGGAATAAAGTTGACCTTAATGATTCAGGGGCGTGTCCAATCTCAATTGGGTCATCTCTTAAGCCCCTTTGCTGGATACCTTTGGGCCTCTCCCTCGTTAAAAGCTCTTGAGAAATTAAAATCTCAATTAGAAAATAAGCCCTCACCCATCATTGATAGCCCACCAACGCCTGAATAACATACTTAATGCTGGATTCTTATTTACTCTGTTGCGAAGAAGGTATAAAAAACCACAAACCAACGAAATCCACAGGAGAGTAATATGGAAACCGTTAAAACCACAAAAGAGTACAAAATTTTTAAGAAAAAAAGTGGCCGTTTTGCCGTAAAAAACACTAAAGGCCAATGGATCAACAAAGAAGACAAAATCAAAATTCTTCTCGATGAAAAACTGATTAAACTGAGCCCCAAAAAAGCAGTGGCTGAAGCTCCGGCTGAATAAACCTCAGGCTCTCCCCACTGACTTTTTTAAGTCATTGGGGTAAAATTTCCCCATCTCTTGGATCATTGATTTTATTGATCCATGCAGTGGGGAGACTTTACCAAATCCCTATTTCTCTATAAACTTCATCCTATCTAAGGAGAGTTTATGAGCCCAATCAAAAGAGTTGCTATTGTTGGTGGTGTAAGAACACCTTTTGTTAAATCTTTTACCCACTATCAAACCACCAACCAAGAAATGCTCACCGAAGTTCTTAATCAAGTGGCTTCACGCTTTAAACTTAAAAGAGTGGACGAAGTCGTTTTAGGAAGTATTACTAAAGCTGGTAGTGATTGGAATCTAGCCCGAGAAGCCGTACTCGGCTCAACTCTTGATAACTCAACCCCAGCTTTTGATCTTCAACGGGCTTGCGGCACCGGACTCACAGCCCTTGTGATGGTTGCCAATAAAATTGCCCTTGGACAGATTGAGTGCGGCATTGCAGGCGGTTCAGATTCAAACACAAAAGTCTCATTAGAGTTTTCGCGAAAGGCGTCTGATAAACTTATAAAGCTCAGTCAAAGTCGAACGGCCTCTCAGAGCCTCAAAAATATTATTAACCTAAGGCCTAAAGACTTTTCACCACAGGTTCCCGGAATCACTGAACCGCGCACGGGTCTAACTATGGGTCAGCACTGCGAACTGATGGCCAAAGAATGGGAGATCACTCGTCTTGAACAAGATCAATTGGCTTATGACAGTCACCAAAACGCTGACAAAGCTTATAAACAAGGTTTCTACAAAAATATTGTTTCAAGCTTTCAAGGTATAGATAAAGACACCATTTTACGTGGTGACACAAGTATCGAGAAGCTTGCAAAACTAAAACCGGCTTTCGATCGAGAAAATGGAACACTCACGGCTGGGAATTCGACAGCCATGACCGATGGCGCTTCGTGCGTGTTTTTAGCCTCTGAAGATTATGCTAAAAAAATGGGGTTACCTATCTTATGTTATTTTAAAGATGCTCAAAGCTCGGCCGTTGATTTTACTCAAGGGGCCGGTTTATTGATGGCTCCCACTGTGGCAGTGAGCGAGTTACTGAAAAGAAATCAACTTAAGCTTCAAGACTTTGATTTTTATGAAATTCACGAAGCTTTTGCTGCCCAAGTCTTGTGTACCCTTAAAGCTTGGAAAGACGAAAACTATTGCAAAAAAGTCCTGGGCCAAGCCACTGCCCTTGGCGCCATTGATCGTAAAAAACTGAATGTGAATGGAAGTAGTTTAGCCCTTGGACACCCATTTGCCGCAACTGGCGCTCGGATTGCAACAACTCTTGGTCATCTTCTTGAAGAAAAATCCGGAGGACGTGGTCTAATCTCAGTTTGTACGGGTGGTGGTATGGGTGTGGCTGCTATTTTTGAATCTTAAAAATTTTATGAACCGGTTTGCTGTTTGTTAGCAATCCATTCACTGTAATTAATAAAAGTTTCTGGTTGATCAAATCGCACTTCTTTCCACACAGCGATTTGATCATCAAGGTCATTGATCAGGGTATTCATTAATTCTGGAATATTGGATGAAGTTTTAGAAACCAAAAACGTCCCCTTAGAAAAAAGAACTTTAATGCGACCTGTGAACAAATTATTTTGAAAACTAAAGTCCCCTGTAAAAGTAGCATCACTTGGACAACGCGATCTTACACTATTGACTCTAACGATAACATGATGTTTGTCTTCACGACTGACTTGGTCCGAAAAATGAAACGATGATAATTTATACTCCACAAGAGCCCCCACGCGCATAACCTTAAATCTATGTATCTAGTTTAAAGGTTTTCGTCATTTAATTAAACCAACTAAATATGACTCTGACCATTGGCGAGTTCTTGGCTCAACCTGGGGCATCGCCGCTCTTTATCATTTCTCAATGTATTGGTTTTTTAAAATGCATGGCTCAGGAATATTAGAGGATTTCTAACACAATTCTTTTATAGTTTAAGTTCTCAAATAGCTCTGGATTGAAAAGAGGCAAAAAAAAGAGGTTGTTAATACAACCTCTTATCTTAAGCTCTTATTGAAAGTAGAACCGGGGAATTAAGTCATTTAATCCCATAATTTAATATTAAATTTAAAAAATAGAGGCCGATCAAAAAACCAGCACATCGTCGAGTCTTAAAAAACTGAATTACAAATCAACCTGCAACCACTTGCAAGACAATATCTGTTTTTGGGGTTGAAAACGTGGCGGCACACATTTTGGGTACTCAGTCACAAAATACGGATAAAGCTCAACATAGAAATGGGAATCATTGTGCCAGAAAAGAAAATACATCAATGTACCCACTTCTTTATAACACTCTTTTTCGTTATCCCAATTAATCTCAGGAACAATGGGTTTAGTTGTGAAACTCTCATGACCATTAGAATCCACAGAACCTACCACTTCTATTTGCACAGGCAATGGACGATAGTTCGTTTCTTTAGGACTTCGCAAAAATAAAGCCTCAGGGGTTTGAGTCTCACCATATGAAATCTTCATCTCTGAAACACCCACTTGATTAATCTGATTACAGATCAAATCTTTAGCCTGAACATTAAATCCAAGCACCAAAACAAAACTCATAAAAATCATTTTCATAGCAGAACCTCTTACGTTAATAAATTTCCACTACAATACACCCTCCAAAAATTTTTTGAGTTTTTTAATCCCTTTTTGTAGACCTTTCTAAAACCCTGCCAAAAATCCCGACACCCCCACCGAAAAAAGTTTACTCCCCCCTCCCCCACCCTAAAAAATTTCCCCAAACCGACCAACCTTTAAACACCCCTTCCCTTTCTTATATTAAACAAGCCCTATTTAACCGCCGTCCAACAAATCTCCGCCTAACCTCACTTGATTCAAAGATGAAAGAAAGAAAGAAAAAAAAGAAAAGGAACAGGAAGGGAATGAAAGGAAAAATTAAAAAACTTCATTCTTCCTCTCAAAGGGAAGGGTTCATTTCTGTTGTTTTTATAAATTTTGAAGTTCCATGTTTTGAGAACCTCTGGAGAGCGGATGCGCTCGCCGCAGGCGACTCCAGCGAGGGGCCACGGCATGCTTTAGCTGTACAGCTAAAGCATGTGGCCGTCAGGAGCCCGAGTTCTCAAAATATGGAACTTCAAAATTTATAAAAACAACAGAAATGAACCCAAACCGAATAGAAAAGAGGTTTTAAATGTAGATTGAGAAGAAGAAATTACTGGCCAGTTCTTTTTGGAAACTTTCGCGCTTCACTCTTTTTGATGTTTGGTCTTGCAGGCAGGTCATGGTTTCTGACTTGAACCCGCAGGGGTTAATACCTTGAAAGGCCTTGTCGTCCTTAAAAAGATTAATGGCGATGCCATGGTAAGTGACCCATTTTTTTACGGCAATACCAATAGATGCAATTTTTTGATTGTTGACCCAAACTCCTGTGGCTTCAGTCTCTTTGGTTTCACCGATGGGTTTTTGTAATGTGTGTCCTTGAGCATCGATATCGTAATCTCTCAGAGTGGCGATGGCTGACTCTTCAAGAAGTCTCATATAATCGTGAAGGTCTTTGTTTTTAACTTTCTTTTTAACATATGATGGAGTTTCAGCCCCAAGATCGATCATTGGGTACATGACCACTTGGCTTGGGCCGTGATAGGTGGCACGTCCACCACGATTCACTTCTACAGTTTCACCCGTCCAAGAAAACAGGTCGCCCTCTTGTGTACCACGACCTAAAGTGACTACGGGTGGGTGATGACAAAAAATAAGGGTTTCTGGCCTGTCACCTTTTATGATTTCATCCACATATGTTTTTTGCTTTTCAAAAGCTTCAACATAAGAAATAAGCCCCCAGTCTTCAACCGGGGGTAAATCCAAAACAAATGAATTGGATTTTGTTTCTGTCATTATCTCTTCTTTTGAATAATGTGGATGGCATGCCCCAATGTGGCTTCTGCAGCTTCCATCATGGTTTCACCCAAGGTGGGATGGGGATGAATTGTCAGAGCCAGATCTTCTAAAGTTGCACCCATTTCTATGGCCAAAGCCGCTTCAGAAATCAGGTTACTGGCTTCGGGTCCAACAATATGAACACCCAAAAGCACATTGGTTTTTGCATCAGCGATCATTTTTACAAAACCATCGGTTTGCATCATAGACACGGCTTTACCGTTGGCCGCAAAAGGAAACTTAGAAATTTTAAGATCGGTATAACCTTTAGCCCTGGCTTCGCTTTCTAATAAACCCGCAGATGCAATTTCTGGATCTGTAAAAATAACTGCTGGCACTGTCTTAGCGTCATAAACTCTGTTTTTTCCACTGATCACTTCAGCCACCAAAATGCCTTCGTGACTCGCTTTGTGAGCCAGCATAGGTTGGCCCGCGATATCACCAATAGCAAAGATATGGGGGATGTTCGTTCTTTTTTGGGCGTCGGTTTTTATGAAACCGCGCTCATCTATAGCCAGTCCAATGCCTTTTAAGTTCATTTGATCAGAGTTGGGTTTTCTACCCACTGTCACAAGAATCTTTTCGGCTTTAAATTTCTTTTCAGCTCCATTAACCATGGCTGTTACTTCAAGCATTGAGCCCGATTTTTTATAACCTTGAGCTTTAGCATTAAGATGAACTTGAATTCCATCGGTTTTCAATTTTTTTGCAACCACTTGCACAACGTCTTTTTCAGCCACACCATTCAGTAAGGCTTCACCAGCTTCAAGAATTTCGACTTGTGCACCAAGTTGCCCTAAGTAAGATCCAATTTCTAAACCGATATAACCGCCACCAATCACCACGACACTTTTAGGTAATTTGTCTAAGGCTAAAGCCCCAGTAGAAGACATCACATTCACTTCATCGTAATCAAAGTTAGGAATGGCAATGGGTCTTGATCCCGTGGCAACAATAAAATATTTGGCTTTAACATTTTGCGTACTTTTGCTGGATTTAATTTTAAGTTCTTGGGGCGAAACAAATTCAGCATCGCCCGAAAGAATTTCTACGGTATTACCCTTAAGAAGTCCTTCAACCCCACCCGACATACGGTCGCAGATGGATTGCTTCCAGTTTTTAAGTTTTTTCATGTTCACTTTAACGGGACCTGAAAACTCGAGTCCCATCTCTTGGGCATCATGCTGCATACGATGAAGCATATGGGCCGCACCGATCATGGCTTTTGATGGGATACAGCCGATGTTTAGGCAAACTCCACCAAGCTTTTCTCTTTCAACAATGGCTGTTTTAAAACCCAATTGGGCAGCTCGAATAGCCGCTACATAACCACCAGGACCTGAACCGATCACACAAATATCATACTGACTCACAACGGCCTCCAACAAAAATCAATTGCTAATACTAAATCATATCCATCATTAAACGACCGGGGCTTTCGATACGAGCAATAAAGGCCGCTAAGAATCTTGCCGCCTCTGCACCATCAATCAAGCGATGATCGCAGGTCACAGTAAAGTTCATGTAGCTGGCCACATCGAGCTCGCCATTTTTAATCACCGGACGCTCTTGGATTTTGTACATACCAAAAATAGCAACCTCAGGATGATTGATAATAGGCGTGGCATAAGTCCCACCCACACTACCGATATTGGTAATTGTAAATGTGGCACCTTTCATTTCTTCAAGGGCCAATTTTCCGTCACGTGCTTTGCCAGCAAGTTCAACGATTTCGTGACTGAGTTGATAAATTGTTTTTTGATCGGCATTTTTAATCACCGGAACTAAAAGACCATTGGGTGTATCGGCAGCAAAACCAATATTGAAATATTTTTTATAAACGATCTCTTGGGCCGCATCATCAATCATGGCATTAAATTTAGGGAACTCGCGCACTGTGGCCATTAAAGCCTTCATAACAAAAGGCATATAGGTGATTTTAACACCCATCTTTTCAGCATGGGGTTTAACTTCACTGCGAAGTGCGATGAGTGATGTCACATTAGCCTCATCCATCAATGTAAAGTGAGGGATAATTCTTTTGGCCATCTGAAGATTTTCGGCAATCTTTTTTCGAATCCCTTTAAGAGCCACTCGCTCTTCGCCACCGGTGGTAAAGTTTTGGGGAGGTGTCCACTGAGGACGAGCGGGTGTGACAGCTGAAGGAAGACCTGCAGAAACAGCTCCTGTACCGTTCGCCTGAAGAACATCATCACGAGTCACACGACCTGCTAAACCTGTTCCAGAAATCTGATTGATATCCACTTGGCTCTCGCGGGCCAAACGACGAGTGGACGGAGTGGCAAGCACACTGACATCAGCCGGTGGTGGTGAAATTTTATGGGCTGAAACAGCGGCCTCTTGAGGCTTAGCCATCATCGCCGGTTGTTGTGTTTGTGAAGAAGGCTTTTCAGCCGCTTGTGGTGTTGGATTTGAAGTTGGTTTTTTAGCTTCACTGGCAGCATCAGTATCCACTGTGATCAAAGCCTTACCCACTTCAATGGTGTCGCCTTCTTTAAACTTAAGTTCTTTGACTGTTCCGGCAATAGGAGATGGCACTTCAACTGTGGCTTTATCGGTCATCAGTTCGGCGATGGCTTGATCAACGCTAATCGAGTCTCCGACTTTAACAAGCCAAGTGACTAATTCACCTTCGTTAACACCCTCGCCAATTTCTGGTAACTCCACATTTTTAATTGCCATTGTATCTCCCTCTTTTAAAAAGATTTAAATTTGTTTTTGATTTAGGTTTTGGCCCCGTTTTTTATCGATCACACCCTTCATAAAAAATTCGCCGGCTTTGTAAGAGCTACGAACAAGGGGGCCACTGGCGCAATAAAGAAAGTTCATCTCGTTAGCCGTGTTTTGCCAATGCTGAAATTTTTCTGGGGTAATATATTCGATCACTTTAAGGTGTCTGGGGCTTGGCTGAAGATATTGACCAAATGTGATCACATCACATCCGACACTTTTTAAATCTTTCATCGCCTGCAATATTTCTTCGTCTGTTTCGCCAAGGCCAAGCATCAGCGAACTTTTGGTGTACATTTCTGGATCATGTTTTTTAACTTCTAATAAAACATCAAGGGACTGTTTATAACTGGCTCTTGGATCGCGTACTGAAGGAGAAAGTCTTTCAACAGTTTCTACGTTATGGGCAAAAACGTCAGGTTTTGCATCCACCACTCGATGAATCAGGCTTGAAACACCTTGAAAGTCAGGTGTAAGTATCTCAACGATCAACTTTGGATCATTTTTTTTGATTGTTTCAACGGTGCGAGCAAAATGATCGGCCCCTTGATCTTCAAGGTCGTCGCGATTGACGCTGGTAATAACCACATAACTCAGACCCATTTGAGAAATGGACCAGCCCACTTTCTCAGGCTCTCGATTATCAATTTTACCTTTAGGGTTTCCTGTTTTGACGTTACAAAACCGGCAACCACGGGTGCAAACTTCACCCATCAACATAAAGGTGGCCGTTCCACCGGCCCAGCACTCGCCCATATTGGGGCAGCGAGCCTCTTGACAGACGGTCGCCAAATTGAGTTTACCCAACATATCTTTGATACGATGATAATTTTCACCTGATGGTGCTTTGACTTTAAGCCATTGAGGCTTAGGAGCCTTGGGAGAACTGGATGGTGTCATGATTTCTTTTAAACCTAAGAGCTTGAAAAGTCCACGAAAGAGGTTATGTTTTTGACCTGGTTTGACCCTCGATTGAAGGAGATTTTTTAATGAAATTCCATCCCCCGCTGGAAAGGGGCACCTTTCAGAAAAGATATAAGCGATTTTTTGTGGATATCGACCATAACGGCGAAACCTTAACCGCCCACTGTCCTAACACAGGAAGCCTTTTGGGCCTTAAAGACCCAGGCCTTAACTGCTTATTTTCAACCAGCAATGACCCCAATAGAAAACTCAAACAAACATTACAAATGGTTGAATCAGGTCAGAGTTGGGTCGGTGTCAATACCGGCCTACCCAATAAACTGGTCGTTGAACTTTTTGAAAATGATCCCCTAGATCATTGGAAGGGTTTTGATTCTTGTCAGTCTGAAGTCAAAATCAATCAACAAAGTCGAATTGATCTCGTTTTATGGAATTCCAATGACCATAATGATCTGAAAAAATGGAATCACAATAACCTAAAACCCCCACTGCACTTGATTGAGATTAAAAATGTCACCCTCGCTCGTGGAGATGTGGCCCTATTTCCTGACGCAGTAACCTCGCGCGGAGCCAAACATCTTGATGAACTGATCCATCTTACAAAACAGGGTTTTACCTGCGAAATGGTCTTTGTGGTTCAAAGGATGGATTGCAAAAGCTTTAGAGCCGCAGATGATATTGACCCTGAATACGCTCAAAAGCTTAAAGAGGCTCATAAGATGGGCGTTAAAATCACTATTTTGCCCTGTGTTTTAAGTGAGTCTGAAATTTTATTAAAAAAAGACCCACTGATCTGTGAGCTTTAAATGGGGGGACACTCAAATAGAGTGTCTATTGACAATTCTGAAGTATTGAAAAAAAGCGCAGCATCTAGCAAGATTCAATCTATCTCATAAAAAAGCGGGCCTATGAACCCGCTTTTTTTATTTTAGTTTTAACACTCAGCTATTCAAATTTCACATTCCATTGATATTTGGATTTCATATCTTTCTTAAAACTTTCTTTAAACTCATCTGTTGCCAAATCAACTTTCTCTTTATAGGGCTCTTCTGGAGGTGGCGCTTGGACCAATGGACTCGATCCATATTTTTCATTAAGAGTCTTAACCACCTCATCCAATTGTTTTTTTTCTACATCAGTCGTCGTTGTCATCCATCCATGACTTATGGAATATCCGGTTAAAGCGTTCACGATATTGCGATTAGCAGGACCCGAAGGCTGGGATGGATCTCTCACTCCATTTTCATAATTATGAAAATGGGATTGAACTGTAATTTGTCCTATCTTGTGACCTTCATGATTTTCGATCTGAATTTTGTATAAACTGTGTGACGTAAATGGTGCAACTTGTCCCATGGGAATCCTTTCGAAATAAATAGGTTTACTTTCCAAAATAGGATTTTTGAAAAGATCAGCCGAAGTGATTTTCGTAGTAATGATAACTAGAAAAACTAAAAGTTGAATCATTACATCCAATTCTCTTCTCTCCTAACCATGGGGTCAATGGGATAGACCTAATATGATCATAGAACAAATATACTTTTCGGGGGCTTGTGCGGATGAAAGTTGTTTAACTCATGACGCTTTTTAATAAAAAAAAGCCCACCAATCAGTGAGCTTTGATTTTTTTTGGCTCACCTTTTCATGTGAGCCCAAGATTTATTAATAATTCGAAATTATTTAGGAGCCGGTACTTTACCAAGATGACGATCAATGACTTTTTTGAACTCATCAATAGGGTAAGCCCCTTTTAAAGATACACCATTGATCAAATATCCTGGTGTTCCGTTAAAACCAAATTCGCTGGCTTCTTCGATATCTTTGTTGATGATCTGAGAAATCATATCCGATTTACCTTTAAGATCACTTTCAAGTTTAGCCATATCAGCTCCGGCTTTTTTAGCCAGATCTTTATAAAGCTTCTCGGCATCACCGTAGGTTTCGTTTTGGTTCTTAAAAACCATTTTTTTGAACTCATAGGCTTTTTTAACATCTTGCAAAGCAATGGCTTCAAAGTACTCGGAACCACGACGAGCATTTGGATGTTTTTGCTCTAAAGGTAAATGCTTATAAAGAAGGCGAACTTGATCGCCGTACTCTTTCATAACAGCATCAACGGTGTCAGAACCACGTTGGCAGAAGGGACACTGAAAATCAGAATATTCAACGATGGTGACTTTTGCACCAGCATTACCAAGAACAGCACGGTTTGAGGCCACTTCTGGTTTTTTAGGGTTACTAAACTCATCTTCACGGGCTTTTTCTTCAGCCTGTTGAGCCATCTCGATTTCTTTTTTCTGGGCATCTTGAGCCGCGGCACGAACCACTTCCATAAAGCCATTGGGATCTTTTTTGATCGCCTCAAAAACAATGGATGGATTGTCTTGAATGGTCTTTTTAACAAGTTCCGAACAGGATGCGAGAAAGCTCGCGCTGATTAAAATGATGAATAAGCGTGCAGTTGTTTTCAAAATATCCTCCTTAAAGATACTTAATTTGATCATTGAGGATTCTACACCCCTTATTGCTTAAGTTAAAATCTCTTTTATGGCCTTAAGCGAAATGACCTTAGCAGTTTGCTTTTTCATAATTGGATCATGCGGAGGTGCGTCTTGCAACGACTAGTCCTACTTTTACTCATTCCCTTTTACTCAATGGCGGAATTAAAGTTCCCATCGGATCGACTGAAGGTCATGGATATCGAAACGCTACAGCGAATTGTAACCACCAACCTTAACGGAGCCCAACGGGCCCTTGGCGATGGTATGGAAGTCGAAGGCGA